>CANIDW010000010.1 GCA_947466165.1 Comamonadaceae bacterium
CAGCGTCCCACACCGCCATGTCGATGGTGCCGACCGCGACCGAGCGCTCGCCGTGACCGCCCGGCTTTTCATTGGTCATCATGCGCGCCCAGATCTTGTGCGGATCCAGGTTGTCGGCGCTGTCGCTCAATAAGGACTCGGGCGGCGCTTCCAGCAGACGCGGCAAAAAACGTTCGCGGATCAGTCCACCCTGGCCGTAGCGGCCGTTGGAGTTGAAGCCGTAGCCCACCACCGGCTTGCCGTCCCGGATCACGTCTGTCACCACCGCCACCAGGCTGAGGGTCATCTTCGAGAAGTCGATGTAGGCGTTGCGGATGTCCGACTTGATCGGGAGCGTGGATTCGAGGATGTTGACGATTTTCATGGGGCGAGGTTCAGGTAGCGGTGAAAGTAGAGTTGCAAGCTAAGGACGAGGTGTCGACGATGCACGTCGGCTACGGCTACTACAGCTCCATTGTCGGGCGCATGCTTCTGGATGCGACAAAGCGCCAGCGTCCGATAAGTGTTGCAAAAGCAAAAGCGCAGATTCCCCAGGCCGCGACGATCATCAAGGGACTTTGCCAATTGCTTTCGTAGGCGCCAAACATGCTGGCTTTGATGCTTTTGACAACCCAGGTCATTGGTAACCAAGGGCTGATTTCTGAGTACACACTTCCCGTCAGTTCAACCGGGATAAAGCCACCGGATGCCGAAATCTGCAGGGCTAAAAATAGCATGGCAAGCGCTTTGCCTGCATCACCTAGTGCGCGTGTCAAGGCAAACACAATGAGCATGAAGGTCAGGGCGCTGCAGGCCAAGGTCAATGCCAAGGCGGCCGGGTTTTGAACTGCGATATTCAGCACGAAGCGGACTATTAAAAAAATCAATGCCGCCTGAATCAACACCAGAACAGAAGGGACAAAAACCTTGCCTGATACAAGTGCCCAGCGTGAAAACCGCTTTGCCAGTCTAGGCTGCAGGCGAACATGAATCAAAAATGCTGCCACCCCTGCGCCCAACCAAAGGGCCAAGGGAATGATATTGGGGGCAAATCCGCTGCCGTAGTTAGCAACTGCGTCCTCTATTTCCAGTTGCGGCGAAACAGAATGCGCCAAACCCGCTGCACTGCCTTCGATGGCGGGCGCCGCCCCGGGAAGTTCTTTGAGCATCAGATCCAAGCCGACCGTCAGGTATTGAGCCCCTTGGGTCACTCGTTGAATGCCTTCGTGGAGTTGTTGAAAATTTTGGGCTAATTCGGCCGTGCCGGTGCTCAGTTGATTGATTTGCTGCTCTTCAGGAAGGGCGCCTGTCATGGAGCTCATTCCCCTGCGCAAATCTCGAATTCCAAATGTCAGTGTCCTGAGGTTGTTGTTCAGCGAAGACATTCCTGTACTGAGTTTTTGCTGCCCGTCTGCCGCTTGACGCAAGCCTTGATCTATTTGAACCATGCTGTCGCTTAATTGGCTAACTCCTTCGAGTAGCGGGGCAGGTACGAACAGGCGGTTGTCCAGGTCTAGCCTCAAAGCTTCGACGCTTTGCAGCAGCTTTTGGTGGCCGGTGAGCAGCTCATTAAGGCCTCTGCTCAGATCCTGGTGGCCCGCAGCCAGAGATTCGGCCCCGAGACGCAAGCCGCGTACGTTTTCGGCAGGGGGTAGACCGCCTGCTGTGGCGCGGATACCGTTGCCCAATGTTTGGGTGCCCTCGGTCATTTTGTCGATGCTGCTTTGCAATCGCACAAAGCCTTGTTTCATGCCGGCGCTGGCCGCTTCGGTTTTGGCTGTGCCGCTCGCTAATTCTTTGGCCCCTTGACTGAGTTTGGCAACTCCTTCGCGCAAGCGCTCAACCCCTTGCTGAGAGCCGACACTGGAACTGAGCACCAAAGCCCAGCGTTGTTCGCTCAAGGTTCTGTTGACATCTTCCCCCAAAACACGCGCAAATTGAGCTGCCAGCAAGGAGCTTTCATAGTTGTTACCGGCCGAGGTATAGACCACGGGTTGCCCGCTGCCTTCTGCCTGCGCCGGGATGGCGTTTGCGCTGAAGTTGGCAGGAATGATGAGTGTGAAGGCGAGTTGCCCGCTGCGCACCATTTGCCGTGCCTCCTGCTCGTTGTTCAACTTGCGGTAACCAAATTGTTTTTTATCCTCCAGGCGGCGGATGATCTCGTTGCCGACGTTGACGGATTTATCCTGGTAGGTAAAACCTTGGTCCTGATTGACCAGCCCCACAGGCAAAGTTACTGCACGGCCTGTCGGATCCCAAACGCTGGAGAGGTAAATCAGCAGATAGATGGCGGGAATCAGCAGCACGATGCCGGCAGCCCATAGGAGCGGGGTGTGGCGCTTGAAAATACGCAATTCAAGGCGACCCAAAAAATGAGCTTGTTGCCAGAATCCTTTGAGTCTCATGGCAGAGGGTGGGTTTGGATTCATCGGAGGCTTTTTGTTAGACATTGTTTGCAAATCATTTTGGCATGTCCGCCCCAACAATGTTGGACCTTGCCCGCACAGCATCTATGCCGGTCATTTTCAGCTGGCACAAAAAAAGCCCGCTAAAAAGCAGGCTTTTTTATAAACCGGCGCTAGGCCGCTGAGTAGCGCTTAACCGCCGTGGAACTTCATCATCAAAGGCACGATGAGCAGAGCCACGATGTTGATGATCTTGATCAGCGGGTTCACAGCCGGGCCGGCGGTGTCTTTGTAGGGGTCGCCAACGGTGTCGCCGGTGACGGCGGCTTTGTGGGCCTCGCTGCCTTTGCCGCCGTGGTTACCGTCTTCAATGTACTTTTTGGCGTTGTCCCAGGCACCGCCGCCGGTGCACATGGAGATGGCGACAAACAGGCCGGTGACGATGGTGCCCATCAGCAGGCCGCCCAGAGCTTTGGGGCCGAGCAACAGGCCAACCGCAATCGGCACCACCACGGGCAGCAGCGACGGAATGATCATTTCCTTGATGGCCGAGGTGGTCAGCATGTCTACCGCAGCGCTGTAGTCAGGCTTGCGTTTGCCGGCCATGATCTCACCGTCAGCAAACTGGCGGCGCACTTCCACCACGACTGAGCCCGCAGCGCGGCCCACGGCTTCCATGGCCATGGCGCCGAACAGGTAGGGAATCAAACCGCCTATGAACAAACCGACGATCACCATCGGGTCGCTCAGGTCAAAGCTGATGGCTTTGCCGTAGGCTTCCAGCTTGTGGGTGTAGTCTGCAAACAGCACCAGCGCGGCCAAGCCGGCTGAACCGATGGCGTAGCCTTTGGTCACGGCCTTGGTGGTGTTGCCTACGGCGTCCAGTGGGTCGGTCACGGCGCGTACCTCGGGCGGCAGCTCAGCCATTTCGGCAATGCCGCCGGCGTTGTCGGTGATCGGGCCGTAGGCGTCGAGCGCCACGACAATGCCGGCCATGCTCAACATCGACGTTGCGGCAATCGCAATGCCGAACAAGCCGGCGAGTTTGTACGACACCAAAATAGCAATACAGACAAAAATCACGGGCCAGGCGGTCGAACGCATCGACACGCCCAGGCCGGCAATGATGTTGGTGCCGTGGCCGGTGGTAGACGCTTGCGCAATATGCTTGACCGGTGCGTACTGCGTGCCGGTGTAGTACTCGGTCACCCAGACCAGCGCTGCTGTCAAGACCAGGCCGACGGCGCAGGCGCCGAAGAGCTTCATCTGGCTGCCGCTGGCGGCAATCGCGTTGTCGGGCATCAGCCAGGTGGTGACAAAGTAAAACGCCACCAGTGACAAACCGCCGGCAATCGCCAGGCCTTTGTAGAGCGCCGGCATGACGTTCTTCATACCGGGCGAAGCTTTGACGAAGAAGCAGCCGATGATGGACGCGATGATGGACACCGCACCGAGCGCCAGCGGGTAGACCACGGCATTAGTTGGGGCGGAGGACACCAGCAGGGCGCCCAGCACCATGGTGGCTATCAGTGTCACGGCGTAGGTTTCAAACAAGTCAGCGGCCATGCCGGCGCAGTCGCCGACGTTGTCGCCCACGTTGTCGGCAATCACGGCCGGGTTGCGTGGGTCGTCTTCCGGAATGCCGGCCTCGACTTTACCCACCAGATCGGCACCGACGTCGGCGCCCTTGGTGAAGATGCCGCCGCCCAGACGGGCGAAGATGGAGATCAGCGAGGAGCCGAAGGCAAAACCGATCAGCGGGTTGAGCAAGTTGGCCAGGTTTTTATCGGGCGTGAGATTACCGTTGCCGACCAAAAACCAGTAAAAACCGGTCACGCCCAACAAACCCAGGCCCACCACCAGCATGCCGGTGATGGCGCCGCCGCGAAAGGCAACGTCCAGGGCAGGGCCGATGCCGCGGGTGGCAGCCTGGGCGGTGCGCACGTTGGCGCGCACCGACACGTTCATACCGATGAAGCCGCAGGCGCCGGAGAGCACCGCGCCGACCACAAAGCCGGTGGCGGTCAGGCCGTCCAGGAAAACACCGATCAGCACCGCCAGCACAACGCCGACGAAAGAGATGGTTTTGTATTGACGCGCCAGGTAGGCGGCCGCACCGGTCTGAATGGCGGCTGCTATTTCCTGCATGCGCGCATTGCCAGCGTCTTGAGAGAGGATCCAGCTGCGGGCCCAGACGCCGTACACCACGGCGATAAGTCCACAGGCGAGCGCCAAAATGAGCGCTGAGTTGCCAACCATAGCTATTCTCCAGTTGTTTTGTCTTAAAGGTTCGGTTGCAAGGCTGGGGCGAACACCGCCTTGCGTTGCTTCCTCAACCCCAGCACTGTCTGGTGTCAATTGGCCAACACAGGGAATTTAACGCGAAAAGATGAGCGTTCCCGCTTCGCGTAAGGCCGGCATCAGTAAAATGAGGGTAAATACTAGTTAATGAGCGGCCAGACGGCTTGGCCGCGCCCTCTTCATCACTTCATCCAGCTTTTTCACCAAGATTACCGAGAGCCCATGTCCCTATCCAAAGTCACCCCTGGAAAAAATGCACCCGACACCTTCAATGTGATCATTGAAATTCCGATGAACGCGGATCCGGTGAAGTACGAAGTCGACAAAGAGTCCGGCGCGATTTTTGTGGACCGCTTCATGAGCACGTCCATGCACTACCCGACCAACTACGGTTACGTGCCGCAGACCATCAGCGGTGACGGTGACCCGGTGGATGTGCTGGTGATCACGCCCGTGCCCCTGATCCCCGGCGTGGTGGTGACCTGCCGGCCCATCGGCATCCTGAAGATGACCGACGAAGCCGGTGAAGACGGCAAGGTACTGGCGGTGCCCACTGACAAAATTTTGTCGATCTACACCCAGTGGCAAAAGCCAGAAGACCTGAACCCGCTGCGCCTGAAAACCATTGCCCACTTCTTTGAGCATTACAAAGACCTGGAAGAGGGTAAGTGGGTCAAGATCAATGGATGGGAAGGCCCTGAGTCGGCTAAAAAAGAAATCCTAGAGGGCATCGCCAACTACCGGAATTCGCTCAAGGGCTGATGTTGGCGGGCTGACACACAGTTTTTTCTACGCAAAGGTTTTTGTATGGCTATCCCCTGGCTGACAGTACTTCAAAGCGTGCCCTGGTCGGATGTGGTGCGTAACACGCCCAAGGTGGCTGCCGGCGCCAAAAAACTGTGGGACAACGTCGCCCTCAAGGGCGCCGCTCAGCAAGATCCTGCAGACAGCGCATCGACAGTTGAAACCGAGCCTACTTTGCTCGGTTTGAAGGCCGATGTCATGGCCCTGCGGGCCGCCAGCATGCGTCTGCAGCAGCAGTTGGCCGAATCTTCGGCTCTGGTGTCTGAGTTGGCAGAGCAAAACACGCAATTGATTACAGGCATGGATGCATTGCGCCGCAAGCAAAGGCGCATGCTATGGGCTTTGTTGGTCGTCGCGGCCGTGGCGCTGCTTGCCCTGAGGCTTGCATTTGCCTGATTGGAGACTCACCCGAGCTTCGGCTTGAAAGGGTTTCGTCGCTCCAGCGCCTGCATGTAGCCGGCGATACCTTCTTCCTCCCGGGCCAGAAAGCGCTCAACGGCATCGGCAAAAGAGGGATGTGCCAGCCAGTGGGCGCTGGTGGTCTTGACGGGTAACAGGGCCCTGGCCATTTTGTGTTCGCCCTGAGCGCCGCCCTCAAAGCTGTCAAAACCATTCGCGATACACCATTGCAAGGGCTGGTAATAGCAGGCCTCAAAGTGCAGGCAATCGACCCGCTCTAATGCACCCCAGTAGCGCCCGTAAGCGGTTTTTTGAGCGTTTTGATCCCCTGTGCTCAGTGCAATGAGACTGCAGGCCATGGGCTTAGCCTCGCGCTCAGCCACAAACATAAGCCAGTTTTCCTGCATCTGGCTGGCCATCAGCTCAAAGAAGTTGCGGCTGAGGTAAGGGGCATTGCCATGCTCGAGGTAAGTGCGCTCGTAGCAGCGGTAAAAAAAATCCCAATCCGCCGTGGTGATGTCTGCAGCGCGTTTTGTGCGGAAAACCAAACCGGCCTCAGTTACCTTGCGCCGTTCCTGGCGGATTTTTTTCCGCTTTTCCTGATTCAGCGAACCCAAAAAATCCTCAAAATCTTTGAATCGAGTGTGCGTGGGGGGCAGCGCAGTACGCGCAGCGACAAGCGTGGGGGCCACAGTCTGCAGCGACGGGCCGCCCCTAGCCAAGACAGCCCCCTCGGGGGGCAGCGCAGTACGCGCAGCGACAAGCGTGGGGGCCACAGTCTGCAGCGACGGGCCGCCCCTAGCCAAGACAGCCCCCTCGGGGGGCAGCGCAGTACGCGCAGCGACAAGCGTGGGGGCCACATTCTTCCAATGGAATTGCACGGTGTGGCGCAGCATCAGGCCTGCTTCAGCGCAGGCGGCAATATCGGCTTCGTGGCCGAATAGCAAATGCAGCGATGACAGCTTCTCACTTTCGCACCATGCCATCAGTGCCTTGACCAGCAGCACCCGTGTGGCGGCATCTTTGGCCAAGAGTCGCGGGCCAGGCACGGGGGTGAAGGGCGTTGCCACCAAAGCCTTGGGGTAATAGGCCAGGCCATGCTGCTGGTAGGCGTTGGCCCAGGCCCAGTCAAAAACGTACTCGCCGTAGGAGTGCGACTTCAGGTAAAGAGCACACGCGGCCACCAGCCGGGTGCCGTCGTAAAGCGCCATAAAACGTGGCGTCCAGCCGGTGTCCGGGACGGCGCTGCCACTGGCCTGCATGGCTGTCAGGTACTCATGGCGCATGAAAGGATTGAGTGCCCCGGCAGGGTCTTGTTGTGCCAGCAATTCGTTCCATTGAAGGCCATCCATCGCTTGTGGGCTGTCCAGCACCCGAATGACATAATCGTCTGGCTTGTTTTTCAATGTCGATTTCCCGTTTATGACCTGAATGATGGATTGTCTTTTGTCTGAGCCCCGCTCACCGAACAGTTGCCCATGCTACTGAAAATTTATGTTGCCCAGCTGAACTACTGTGTCGGCGACATGGCTGGTAATGCCCGCAAGATCATTGCCGCCGCGCGCAAGGCTTATGCCGACGGTGCCCGGCTGGTGCTCACGCCCGAGTTGGCGATTTGCGGTTATGCCGCTGAAGATCTTTATTTAAGGCCGGCTTTTATTAAGGCGTGCCAGGATGCCGTCGACCTTGTTGCCAGCGAGTTGGCCGACTTGAGTGACTTGAGCGTGGTGATTGGCTGCCCGGTCCCTGTGGATGGGGGGTCCGGTTTGCGTACGCACAGCGTTTCCGTGCCGCAGCTTTATAACGCGGCCTGTGTGCTGCAAAGCGGCCGGCGCGTTAAGACCTACGCCAAGCAGGAACTGCCCAACTACCAGGTCTTTGATGAGCGGCGTTATTTCACACCGGGGCAGGGCGCTTGCGTTTTTCATGTCGGCCAGGGCAAGGAACGCGTGGCCCTTGGTGTGTTGATTTGCGAGGACGCCTGGTTTGAAGCGCCGGCCCGGCAGGCTAAAGCCGCGGGCGCCGAGCTGCTGGTGGTGATCAATGCCTCGCCATTTCACCTGGGCAAGGGCGATGAACGCGAGGCCATGATGCAAAGTCGCTCCAAGTCCTGCGGTTTGCCGCTGGTCTTTGCGCATCTGGTCGGCGGACAGGATGAGGTGGTTTTTGAGGGGCGTTCGTTCGCCGTTCAGGCTGATGGTGCTCTGGCTGGACGCGCACTCAGTTTTGAAGAGTCACTCTTTGCTGTGGACGTTTTGCGCAATCCAGGCGCTGGTCTGTATCTGGCTGCTGCGTGCGCGCCAAGCCGAAGTTTGGAAGCCGATCTGTGGGACGCGCTGGTGCTGGGCGTGCGCGACTACCTGGGGAAAAACAATTTTCCGGGGGCAATTTTGGGCTTGTCTGGCGGCATTGACTCAGCCTTGGTGCTGGCTGTGGCGGTCGACGCCCTGGGTGCAGACAAGGTTCGTGCAGTGATGATGCCTTCTGCTTATACGGCCGATATGTCATGGCTGGACGCCCGCGAGATGGCTGTGCGCATGAAGGTGCGCTATGACGAGCTGTCGATAGAGCCGCAGGTCCAAGCGTTCAAGGCATCACTGGCCGGTGAGTTCCGCGGGTTGGCAGAAAACACAGCCGAAGAAAACATCCAGGCCCGCATCCGCGGGGTTTTTCTGATGGCCCTGTCCAACAAGTTCGGCTCTATCGTGCTGACCACCGGCAACAAAAGCGAGATGGCCACGGGCTATTGCACGCTTTACGGTGACATGGCCGGCGGCTTTGCCGTCATCAAGGATTTGCTCAAGACCACGGTGTTCAAGCTGGCGCGCTGGCGCAATGAAAATGATCCCTACGGCACGGGACAAAATCCGATACCTGAGCGAATCATCACGCGAGCGCCCAGCGCCGAGTTGCGCGCCGATCAAACCGACCAGGACAGTTTGCCTCCCTACGAGGTCTTGGATGCCATTTTGCAGCGCTACATGGAAAATGATGAGAGCATTGAATTTATAGTGGCTGCGGGCTTTGATGCGGCACTGGTCGATCGCATCACTCGGCTTATTAAGCTCAATGAATACAAACGACGCCAGTCGCCCATTGGCATCCGGGTTAGTCATCGCAGCTTCGGTAAAGATTGGCGCTATCCTGTGACCAGTCAATTCCGGGCGTAAGCTGGTAGCTTGAATACCTTGGCGGCCCTGATAATCTCTATCGAATCAACCTACGGAGCAGACCTGTGAAACAAATTACCGCTGTGATTAAGCCTTTCAAACTTGAAGAAGTCCGCGAAGCTCTCGGCGAGTGTGGCGTGACCGGCCTGACAGTCACAGAAGTCAAGGGCTTTGGCCGCCAAAAGGGGCATACCGAGCTTTACCGGGGTGCCGAATATGTGGTCGATTTCTTGCCGAAGGTCAAGGTCGAAGTGGTGGTGAAGACTGAGGATGTAGACCGCTGCGTCGACGCCATCGTGCGCGCAGCGCGTACCGGCAAGATCGGTGACGGTAAGATTTTTATCACAGCCGTTGAGCGCGTGGTTCGCATCCGAACCGGGGAAGAGGACGAGTCGGCTGTTTAAATCTGATCAAGATTGAGCTTGCCGGGCGCCAGGTTCGCCTCGGTCACCAGCGACCTCAATAGCGACTCCGCGTGTGTGCCACTGTTGATCAGTTGCATTTGTCCCGCGTTCATAAAGCCCTGTTGCACCGCAGTCGATAAAAAAGTCAGCAGGTTGTCGTAGTAGCCCTTGATGTTGAGCAGGCCGACCGGTTTATCGTGGTAGCCGAGTTGCCGCCAGGTCCAGACTTCAAAAAATTCTTCAAACGTGCCAATGCCGCCGGGCATTGCCAAAAAAGCATCCGCACGCTCTGCCATCAAGCGTTTGCGCTCGTGCATGTTTTCAACCACATGCAATTCGCTGCAACCGGTGTGTGCCCATTCTTTTTCGACCAGCGCCTTGGGTATCACCCCAATGACACGACCGCCGGCTTGCAAGCAGGCATCTGCCATCATGCCCATCAGTCCGTTGTGCCCACCCCCGTAAACCAGTTGACCCTGGTTTTGCGCAATCCACAGACCCACCTGGCGGGCGGCCTCGGCAAAGGCAGGCTCGGCGCCTGGCCTGGAGCCGCAATAAACGCAAATCGAAAATGCCGGACTCATGTCGCGAACCGATGAAAAGCGGCGGCGGTCCAAATCCCGATGCACAGTGTCAGACTGAGCAAGACGGCGGCACTGCCAATGTCCTTGGCACGCTTGGACAGATCGTGCCACTCAGGGCCAATGCGGTCGATGGCACTTTCGACGGCGGTGTTAAGCAACTCGACGACCATGACCGCCACAACACTGGCGATCAGTAGGGCGATTTCAACCCAACCTTGACCCAGCCAAAAGGCGGCGGGCACCAAAATAATGGCGGCCATGGCCTCTTGCCGGAAGGCAGTTTCACCCCACCCTGCCCGTAGGCCGGCGATTGAAAATCTCACCGCGTGCCACATCCGCGACAGACCTCTACGCTGCTTTTGCGGGTTCACGGCTTGGGTGCGCATCGATGCTCAGGCAGGTTTGCCGGGTACTTGATGAAAGCTGACCAGGCGCGTGCCTGCCAGAGCGTCATGCAAGAACTGCCGCCGGGGGTGTAGGCGTGAGAGCAGGGCCCAAAAAAGGATCCAGCCCGCAGCGATGAACAGCGAATGACGGACTTCGATGTTGAAAATCCAACTGACAGCCAGTGGCGGCAGAAACCACAACCAGCTCAGGATGTAACGCCACAAAGCGCGCTGCTGACTCAGGGCGCAGCCTTTCAGATCGGTCACGCGTATGTGCCAGGTTTTCATGGCCAGGGTTTGACCATGTGACCAGAACCAAACGAAGTAAATTCCGAACACCACAAACAAAAAAAATTGCTGCGCGTGGCGGTTGTCCATGGCATGACGCGTCTGTGTCAGTGTGCTGAACAGGTAGTCAGCAATGAACATCACCCCAAAAATCAGCATGCCCTCATAGAGCCAGCAGGCCATACGCCTGAGCAAAGATGGGGTTTGAGGCGCGTCAATCATGGCTTGTAGTCACTGGCACCGGTTTGTGGCCTGGCGCAAAGCCGAAGCTGGAAGCCGCTTATTCGGTCTGCAAGACTGGCTGACCGATGGAGGCGGGAGGCGGATTGATTTTAAGCTTATTGGCCGCTGTTTCAGTGGGGGCTATTGTGGCGAGCTTTTTTTCAGGGACAGGCCGCGCCGGCAGGGCCGCCCCAACGGGCGGGCGGACACCGCTTTCAGCAAGTTTGCGCTTTTCTTCGTTGCTCAGAGATTGGTAGGCCTGCCATTTAGCTTGCTTTTCTTGGGGGCTCAGTTGTTTGGACAATTCGTTGGTGCTGGCAAAGTTCAGCCTGGCTTCGGCCCGTGCGCGAGGGCTGAGGGCTGCCCATTCGGACATCCGGCTGTGCATTTTGGCTTTGTCATCTGTGCTCAAAGACGGGTAATTGAGCGAGATTTCGAGCCATTTGCGTTTTTGGCCATTGCTCAGGCTTGCCCAGCTTTTAGCCAGAGGCTGCAAGGCCTGCTGCTGGGCGGGCGTGAGCAAGGCCCAGTCTTGTTTGCTTGGTGCGGCAGTTGCTTGTTTGTTGGGGATGGGTTTTGCAACCGGAGCAGCTGTGTTACCAGACTGTGCCCGGGCCGGCAAAGCAGATGCGACCCATACGCTGACAAGGGCGAAAAAAGTGATGCTCCATACCCGCATGAGTATCAGCAGACGGCCCGTAATCAGGGACATTTGTAGATGTCGGGTTAAAGATCAGTTTTAAGGAACTGCAGGAAGCCAGGATCTGCAAAAGCGGCCGGCGGCAGGTCGTCGGTGAGCAAGGCGACATCGACTTCGGCCAATTCCCGGGCGCGATCCTCGTTTTGCATTGAATTGATGAAAAGCAAGCCCGCCACCAGTGCAAACAGCGGCAAGACAGAACCAATTCGACCCAGCCAGCCCAGACCATCCTCACCGCCCCAAGTCAGTGCATTACCGCTGACTGCTGATGCGTAGGAAAATCCTGGTTTGGCCAGTTTGCGCTTTGACAAGGCCTGAAAACGCGAGACCCGCAAGCGCTCCGAAACATGATGCGGCAGCTCATTGGCGCTCAGTGTGAGGTACGAGGCAAGCTTGTGACCCTGGCGGTCTTGCAAAATGTCTGCACGATGGCGTAATGAATTGGTCATAATTTGATTCCTTTGGCGCCCAAGGATTTGCTCAGAGCGTGAACCGCTCTGGAACAGTGCGTTTTAACACTTCCTTCTGAACAGCCCATGGCGGCAGCTGTTTCCGCAACGTCCATCTCCTCCCAGTAACGCATGAGAAAGGCTTCCCGTTGACGTCCGGGCAAGGCCTCAATGTGTAATTCGATCTCATGCATGATCTGTGCCCGTTCAGTGGCATCTTGCGCGCTTTCTGTGCCTTCGGAGTCAACCAGGCTTTCTAAAGTGCCTAAAAAGTCAAATTCGCCCTCTTCGCCAGACGAATCAAAATCATTGATGTTCGTGAAAAGAGCGTTGCGTGTCTTGCGGCGGCGAAACCAGTCGAGCGTGGCATTAGACAAAATGCGCTGAAACAGCATGGGCAGTTCGCCCACAGGCTTGTCGCCATAATGTTGAGCCAGCTTCATCATGCTGTCTTGAACGATGTCGAGCGCCGCGTCTTCGTCACGGACGTGGTACATGCTCCGTTTGAAAGCGCGTTTTTCAACACTTTTCAGGAAGTCGGAGAGTTCTTGTTCAGTGGCCAAAGGTGATGAATTCCGGTTGTCCCAATGTTGTTCTTGTTTTTGGCAGATGAGCGGCTGAATTGCGTTATTTGGTGTTGGGAAATTATGGCACTAGCTCTCCATTTGACTGAGGAATGCCTAAACTTTAGTCAATAAGTGTCCTAACAATGTCATAATAGCCCTTGCAATTTAAAAGGCAAACGGGTCATGACTCGGCGGAATATGAATCTGCTTATGGTTTTGGCCTCAAGTCTCAACGCTGTTTCATAAGAACGGGCGAAGAGGCACCCAAGTTATTTCGTTAGAGAAATTCACAAAGGTTCATCATGGAAATCACCAAAGCGGAATTCGCATCCGCTGCTGCTGTTTCGCAGCCATCCGAAGACAAAAATCCTGATTTGATGGGCGCCGAGATCCTGGTGCGTTCCCTTCAGCTTGAAAACGTACAGCACGTCTGGGGCTACCCCGGCGGCGCTGTCTTGTACATCTACGACGCGCTCTACAAACAAGACACCATTCAGCATGTGCTGGTGCGCCATGAGCAGGCCGCAGTTCACGCCGCTGACGGCTATGCGCGTGCTACCGGTGAAGTCGGCGTGGCCCTGGTGACATCTGGCCCTGGCGTGACCAATGCCGTGACCGGCATTGCGACCGCCTACATGGACAGCATCCCGATGGTGATCATCACTGGTCAGGTGCCTACGCATGCGATTGGTCTTGACGCTTTCCAGGAATGCGACACCGTGGGTATCACTCGCCCCATCGTCAAGCACAACTTTCTGGTCAAGGATGTTCGTGACCTGGCTGCAACGATCAAGAAAGCCTTTCATATCGCCCGCACCGGACGCCCCGGTCCGGTGGTGGTGGATATTCCGAAAGACGTTTCCTTCAAAAAATGCGCTTTTCATTACCCCGAAACCGTGGAAATGCGCAGCTACAACCCGGTGCGCAAAGGCCATAGCGGCCAAATCCGAAAAGCCCTGCAGTTGTTAATGGCTGCCAAGCGGCCTTACATTTACACCGGTGGCGGCGTATTGCTGAGCAATGCCTCGCAAGAGTTGCGCACGCTGGTGGACATGCTGGGTTATCCATGCACCAACACCTTGATGGGCCTGGGCGCTTACCCGGCCAGTGACCCGAAGTTTCTAGGCATGCTGGGCATGCATGGCACGGTCGAGGCCAACAATGCCATGCAAAACTGCGATGTGTTGCTGGCTGTGGGTGCGCGTTTTGACGACCGCGTGATCGGTAATCCCAAGCACTTTGCGCAGAATGAACGCAAGATCATTCACATCGACATCGACCCTTCGAGCATTTCCAAGCGCGTGAAGGTTGACATCCCCATCGTGGGCGACGTCAAGGACGTGCTGACCGAAATGATCGGCATGATCAAAGAGTCCGGTCTCAAGCCGGACGCTCTAGCCCTGGGCGGCTGGTGGGACACCATCGAAGCATGGCGCAAGCGCGACTGCATGAAATACAGCATGGGTGACGGCAGCGTCATCAAGCCGCAGCATGTGATTGAAACGCTGTCTAACCTGACACGCGACGCGGACGCCTACATCACCTCGGACGTGGGGCAGCATCAGATGTGGGCGGCCCAGTACTACAAGTTCAATGAGCCACGCCGTTGGATTAACTCGGGCGGCCTGGGCACGATGGGCGTTGGTATTCCGTATGCCATGGGCATCAAACTGGCCAAGCCTGACAGCGAAGTGTTTTGCGTCACGGGTGAAGGCTCGGTGCAGATGTGCATCCAGGAGCTTTCCACCTGCCTGCAGTACAACACGCCGATCAAGATCGTGGCGCTGAACAACCGCTACTTGGGCATGGTGCGCCAGTGGCAGGAAGTTGAATACGCCGGCCGCTACAGCAGCAGCTACATGGACGCACTGCCTGACTTTGTGAAACTCGCTGAAGCCTACGGCCACGTCGGCATGCTGATCGAGCGGCCAGAAGATGTCGAGCCCGCCTTGCGTGAAGCGCGC
>CANIDW010000011.1 GCA_947466165.1 Comamonadaceae bacterium
ATCTCTGTGATGTGAGTTGTTAGAGTTACTCTGCAAGACAATTTGCTCACCTTTGTAGCCTGCTTGCTTGAGTAATTCTTTGGCTTTATTTGGATTTTTTTGATCATAAAAAGCCTTCATCAAGTCACCCTGATAGTTTGGACCAGACGAGTACACGAGAGAATGATTGCGAGCCGAAACACGGCCCATTGCACTTGAAATTTCGTCTACATTGACAACCGCAGATATTGCCTGCCGAATCAATGGGTTTTTTGTTAAACCTTGCTGTGTATTTAGTACATAAACCTGCATACAAAATGGAAAAACCTTCAGGAGCGACAATTCTTGTCGGCCATCAAAACGCTTGCTCAAGTCTGGTGGAATATCACCAGCGACATCAACATCTCCAGATTGGATGGCAGCAATCCTAGAGTTAGCCTCAGGCACGAATCGATAACGAACTGCGTCTAAATATGCAGTTCTTTTTCCAGCTAAACCATCTGGGCCGCTTGAACTCTCATTTGCCACATAGTTATCAAACCTCTTGATAAAGAGATGACTGTCTTTAACCCACTCTCCCAGCATGAATGGCCCAGTTCCAATCACATCTATGCCTCGTGCAGGCTTATCTTTTTGCTCAGCAGGCACGATTGCGAATGGATACACGGGGCCTTTGAGCACATCCAGAAAAACTGAATTGGCTTTGGACAAGCGAATAACGAAAGTATCAGGCTTGGGTGCCAACATGGAATCAACATCAGCTAATGCTGAAGCATTTGGACTGACCTTTTTGTAACGCTCAAAAGAGGCCAAAACATCAGCTGATGTCAGCTCTTTTCCGTTATGGAATTTGATGCCTCGACGCAATGTGAAAGTAAACGTTTTGGCATCTGCACTGATGTCCACCTTGCTGGCAATCATGGGCTTGGTGTTGTAATTTGCATCCATTGCAACCAATGATTCAAACAGGTGGTGAATGACTTCCAACTCCACCAAGCTACTTGCCGCATGAGGATCTAAGGTACCTGGCCCGGACACATAGGCATATTGCAAAGTTCCACCCTTGCGAGGTTGGGCTTGAAGAGCCCCAACTAGGCCAAACCATAAAGCCCCAAAGACGATCGAAATAATAAAACGATTGACCATGATGTTGTCTCCCTAAAAATGATGCTAATTTTTTTAACTTAAACAATCAAAAAGATGATATATCATCTTTTGAATATTACAAGCGGAGCTAACTCTTGAAATTTGACTTCAATTCACCTTACAAAAGCACGCGTTTGCCTGTTTTTGCACGAAATGTTGTTTCAACTTCGCACCCTTTGGCGACCCAAGCAGGATTGCGGCTGATGCTTAAAGGCGGGAACGCGGTGGATGCAGCGATTGCGGCAGCGGCTACTCTGACTATCACTGAACCTGTCAACAACGGAATAGGCTCCGATGCCTTTTGCATTTTGTGGGATGGACACCAACTTCAGGGACTGAACGGCTCTGGCCCAGCGCCCCGAACTTGGACTCCTGAATATTTCTTGCACAAGTACGGAGTTGACAAAGTTACGCCCCCAAAACGTGGTTTTGACTCAGTCACTGTGCCTGGTGCTGTTGCAAGTTGGGTAGCATTAAGTGACCGGTATGGCAAGTTGCCGTTTGCAGATCTAATGGAGCCTGCCATTGATATTGCTGAACGTGGCTTTTTGGTTCCATTTGTTGTGCAGCAAAAATGGGCATCCGCAGTTAGTGAGTTTGAATCTTTACCTGGCTATGCACAAAGCTTCTTACCTCATGGGCGCGCACCCGAAGTAGGAGAACTGTTCCAATTTCAAGCAGCAGCAAGAGGGCTTCGTGCCATTGCCGAATCCAAGGGTCAAGCTTTATACGGCGGGGAGATCGCGCAAGCAATCGAGCGCTTCAGCTTGAAGCACAACGGCACAATTACTGCGCAAGACTTTGCAGATTATCGACCTGAGTGGGTTACTCCACTTGCGCAGAATTACCGTGATCACACCTTGCATGAGATTCCGCCCAATGGACAAGGAATCGCTGCTTTGATTGCACTTGGCATATTGGATCATTTTGATATAGCCGGAATGCCAATTGACGGTGTTGACTCACAGCACATACAAATCGAAGCCATTAAGCTGGCATTTGCTGATGTCTATCAGTATGTAGCAGACCCTTTGTCAATGAATATCACTCCTGCGGAAATGCTTGCCCCTAGCTATCTTGCAAGTCGAGCAAAACTCATCAAGTTGAATCAGGCACAAAATTTTGGCGCAGGCAATCCTGTCAAAGGTGGAACAATTTACTTATCAACCGCAGATGAAAATGGAATGATGGTTAGTTTTATCCAAAGTAATTACGTGGGATTTGGGTCAGGTGTTGTAGAGCCAGAATACGGCATCAGTTTGCAAAATCGCGGGTTTGGATTTAGCCTTCAAGCAAATGGGCTCAATCCATTTAATTTAGTCGCACCTGGCAAGCGTCCATTTCACACCATCATTCCTGCATTTTTGACAAAAGAAGGCAAGCCAGTTATGAGCTTTGGTGTCATGGGAGGAAACATGCAACCGCAAGGACACTTACAGACCTTGGTTCGCATGCTCGATTACCATCAAAATCCGCAGGCCGCATGTGACGCACCTCGGTGGCGCTTTAACCAAGGCCTCGATGTTGATGTTGAATCAAGCATGAACCCAGCAACTATCCAAGGCTTATCTGATCGAGGGCACAAGTTAAATCACATCCACAATACCTTTCAGGATGTTGGTGCAGGTCAATTCATTTGGCGAATGGGCGACCCGAAGACATTGGGTTATCTGGCGGCAAGCGACCCGCGACGAGATGGTCAAGCATCTGGATTTTAAATACACCCTGAATTAGCAATACGACAAGTATGTGCCTTAGTGGTATTACGCGTACGTTAGTTGGTATGGAGAAAATATTTCTTAAACGAACTTTGTGTTTGTTCAAGAAAGTGTCCTGAGATGATGAATGTATGCAGAAAAATTGCACGCGAAAAGTTGAACGCCAGGCGCAGGGCTTGAGCTAATTACTTGTGATTTTCGAAGACGCGCTCGGTGCTTAAGCATGACTACCATGTGTGAGCCATCGGAGCCTTTTACAAAGCCCCCACTATCTAATGACAGCATGCACAAACCGCTGAATGTTTAAGACGCTTGTAAACATCACCAACAGCAGCAGAATTAGCTGAGTCGATAGTACCGCGTGAAGTTGGCGAAGATCGCCTTTCGGTAAGCGATAAGGGCATGCTCAGCGCTCGCGGGGAAAGAGAGGCGCAATTCGGGCACGGCAAAGGCTGATCATACAAGGACATGGACTGGCGAGCCTCAAAGCTACCGCAAGCTGTGCAATCGTAGTTATAGGTTGGCACTTGCGATCACCAGCCGCCAGACTCACCCCTGTGAACGAAGCGGCCGCCGCCGGCTTCGCCCATCCATTTGTCAGAATCGACTATAAGTTCACCGCGCAACAACACTTGCCGCACCTTCCCGGTCACGTTCTTTCCTTCAAACAGTGTGAAATCGCAATTTCCATGTTGATTTTTGGCTGTTATCACATGCTGCTCACCAGGGTCGAACAAAACAATGTCTGCGTCACTGCCCACAGCGATGGTGCCTTTTTTGGGAAATAAGCCAAAGAGCTTTGCCGGCGCGGTAGAGGTCAGCTCGACGAATCGGTTCAGTGAAATTCGGTGATTGCGAACACCGCCGTCATACAGAGTGGACATGCGGGTTTCTACACCGGGGATACCGTTGGGTATTTTTGAAAAGTCATTGCGGCCCAGAGGCTTCTGATTCACAAGACCAAGGTGTCCCTCTTTCATGCAAAAAGGGCAATGATCAGTGGAAACCAACTGCAGATCGTCGGTCCGCAAGGCAGTCCACAAGGCCTTCTGTGATTCTTTGGAGCGTAATGGCGGGCTCATGACATACCGTGCCAGATCAAAGTCCTCGCTGTCATAAACGCTTTCATCAAAGAAAAGATAGTGCGGACAAGTTTCAGCAAAAACGGGCACACCCATATCGCGAGCTTCCACCACGTGTTTCAGAGCTTCCTTGGCCGAGAGATGCACAAAGTAAACCGGTGCTTCAGCGAGCTCAGCGAGCTTGATGCCCCTGTGAGTTGCTTCGCCCTCCATGATGGCTGGTCGTGTGAGAGCATGGTATTTGGGAGCTGTGTGGCCTTGGGCCAATGCTTCCTTGATGAGCAGATCAATGATCGTTCCATTCTCCGCATGCAAGGCGATCATGCCGCCGTGCTGTCCTACCATGCGCATTGCCTGAAAGATTGCGGCGTCATCGACCATTACCGAGCCTGGGTAGGCCATGAACATCTTGAAACTCGAAATGCCTTCATGTCGAATAGCATGCTGCATGTCAGCCAGAACCTGAGCGTCAACACCCGTCACGATAACGTGAAAGCCATAGTCGATGCAAGCGCCAGCAGCACCTTTGATGCGGGCGCGTTCAATTGCCTCAAGTACGCTGACATCTTTGCGCTGAAAAGCAAAGTCAACAATAGTGGTAGTGCCACCGAATGCGGCTGACCGCGTACCTGACTCAAAACTGTCGCAGGTTGTGGAGTCACCAAAAGTATTGTCCATGTGGGTATGACAATCGACCCCCCCTGGCAGGACCAGCAGCCCTTTGGCTTCTATGACAGTAGTATCAGCAGCAACGGCAAGGTTGCGCCCTATGGCCTCTATCTGACCATCAACAATAAGAATGTCTGCAAAGTAGTCGTCTACGGCAGTGACGATGCGGCCATTTTGGATGAGCTTTTGAGTCATGTTAGATCCTCTAGATTTTCAGGTCACAGATATGCATTAGCTTCAGTCAATGCACGCTCAAGCCTGGCAATATCTTCTTTGGGTAAAGGCCCGATAGGAGGGCGCATGGCATCACTAGGAAAGCGCCCGAGCAACTTCAGGCAAGCCTTTAGTCGAGCATTTGCATAGCCGCCCGGGGCAGTGCCATAAATGGCTTTGGCCAGCGGATAGATTAGCTCATTGAGGCGTCTGGCTTCGTCAAGATCTTTGCGCTTTATGGCCGCATCCAGTGAGATCACCAGCTCGGGCACGATGGCAGCAAGGCTCACCATGCTCCCATCACTACCAACCGCCATGCAGGTAAACAAGTGCTCATCGCCCGAGGCCATCATTGCAACGTGAGGAGCAACGCGCCGCACTAACAATCGGTGTGCTTCGTAGGCTGCAGTTTCCCAGCTACCCTCCTTAATACCCACCACATTCGGCAACTGCGCGAGTTGTTCGAGGACCTGCGGAGGGTAGGCCATGGTTCCGGCATTCACGCCAGCTTGGTACAACATCATGGGCATCTGCGCTTGCGAGTTTGCTATCTCATGATGCGTGAGGGCCATGCGTAAATCCTGTGACAAGGCCCAAGAAAATGGTGGGAATACCAGCACAGCATCGGCACCTGCGGCCTTGGCGTCATCAACATGACTTTGTGCTTCGCGGCTGTCCTCCGCATTTACACCACAGACGATCGTGGCTCGGGTACCGCACACTTCGCGGGCGATATCTGTCACACGGCGTTTTTCTTGGCGCGAAAGCATGAAATTTTCACCCGCATGTCCATTGATCAGCAGACCCTTCATCCCTGGAACCAAAGCACAGGCTTCCAAGTGCCGAGCTAGTGTGATCTCATCAATTCGACCGTCCTCCAGCAACGGGCAGAGGGTTGCGGCATAAATGCCGTTAAAGGGATTTTGTTGTTCGGAAGTCATAGGAGTGGAGGCCTCAGGCAACGGGCATTGGCATGCCCAGCAGACGGGCAGGGTTGAAGATGGGCAAATCGGTGGGCTGACAAAGTATGTGCTGAGCCATGATGCGGCCCATGAAAGGGCCGCTGGTGTAGCCTGAATGGGCACTACCGACCACATACGCGTTAGCGACACCCGGTACATCGCCAATGATGGGCATAGCATCTGCTGTCTCGGCTTCCAGTCCAAGCCAGACGCGCGCAACACGGGCTTCAGCCAAGGCAGGCACGGCGTAGGCAGCTAGCCGCATATTTCCCACCAGATTTTGTGGGCGGGACTCGATGCCACCCTGATCTCTATTGCCATCGCCCTGCCATCCGCCACCGATTAGTACCGTACCATTTGCAAACTGCTTTAGGGACAACAAACCATTGGCCACGCTGAGAACCGACCGCATTACAGGTCGAATTCTCTCTGTGATGATCAACTGGTTGATCAACACCTTGATAGGAATTTGAACGCCCAGCATAGCCAGCATATTTTCGATCCATACACCACCCGCCAAAACAATACGGCGTCCCCGAAGTGGGGCCTGCTTACCATCGAAGTGAGCAATGTGGCTGCTGTCGCCTGAATCGATAGATTCGACTGCGCTGTTTTCGAAGATATCGACGCCTGCGTTCCTGAGTGCATGTGTCATTGCACGTCCCGTCAAATAAGCACTGGCATAACCATCAATCTCGCAATAACCCGCCATGAGCAAACCGGGATGTAGCCCAGGTTCAATCTGGCGTGCGCGCTCTGCTGAGATGATTTCAATCGGCGCGCCTTGTTCTCGGCGTGCATTTGCGCGCAGCGTCAGCAACTCGCACTCATCTTGGGTGAAAGCTAACGTCAGGCCTGGTGCCTGTTTTGCAAGAACGCCCATGCCCAGCCAATTTTCTGCATCCATCCACATCTGCCACGCGCGCATTGCGTAGGGTACAAGCGAAGCTCGGGTCATGTGCAGTGTTAGTGTTCCCGCGTTGACGCCTGAAGCCTCTCGGCAAAGTGCACCGCGGTCAACCAAAGCTACTTGCATACCGGCGCGCGCCAGATGCAATGCTGTTGAACAACCCATGACACCGCCTCCAATGACGAGAGTGTCATAAGCCTTTCCAGACTCCAATGTTTTAGCGCTAGCGGTCATAGCGGTGCCGCCTTTGGAATCGGAATGTCCGCGTAGGTATATTGACCTGCCACTTCGGCCAGCGAAACTGGCCGCAGTGGTGCCCTGCCGGTAAAGCAACCCACGTCCTCCCGGCTGCCCACATGAATGGCAAGCAATGCTCCGGCAACGTCGCTGCAGGTACGGCCTTGGCAAGGGCCCATTCCGCATCGCGTCCAAGCTTTGAGCTGATTCAAGTCGCGGGCACCCTCATGAGCAGCTGCATCAATTTCGGCGCGAGTGACATCCTCACATCGGCACACGATGGTTTCAGGCTTGATTGCAGCGACCGCACCTTCGCGCAATGCCATCAAGCCAGCCATGGCGCGACCGAAAAGTGCCGGTTTGCGCCGCTGCGAGAGCAGGGCAGTTCGCTCACGTGAGTAGTGCTCTGTGCTTATGCGACCCAAGTCATTTGCGCATGCCAATGCTGCCAGCTCGCCGTGCGCACCCGCAGCAGCGGCGCCGGCTACACCTGCACCATCGCCCGCTATGTACAAGCCCTTCACAGAAGTTCGGCCCATCTCATCGGACTCGGCGATCCATCCGCCACTTTCAGCCGCATAGCGATGTCGAGCTCGCAAAAGACGAGTCACATCAGTGCCCGGCACCAAACCGTGTCCAACGGTCACGCAATCGACACTGAACACCCGCGCCGCGCCGCTTAAAGGTGCTCCGCTTGAGTCAACCGGCTTCACGTGCGCATCAAACCCTTGAGGCGTGGAGACAACAGAATCAATCCCGTGGCGGTAAAGTACAGGCACACCGGCCAGTCGCAAGTTGGCTTGCCAACGCAGCCCTTGCCACAACAGGTCCGGCCTGGCCTTGAGGGCCGGCAGCGTGAGCATCCAGTCAGTTCGGCTGGCCAGATCAATGACAGCGGCAACTTGGCCACCTGCTTTCAAAATTCCATTCGCAACAGCCAAAAGTAGTGGCCCGTTACCCGCCACCAAAGTACTGCGCCCAGGCAGCATGTTCTGCGATTTCAACAAAATGGTTGCTGCTGCCAGTCCCATGACACCGGGCGCCGTCCATCCGGTAAATGGGATGACCCGTTCGGTTGTACCTGTAGCCACGAGCAAAGCGCTGGGCAACCAACTGACGGAACCCTCTGGGCTAATGACGTCCGTGCGCAGGTCACTGCCGATGTTCCAAACCTTGTGACCGAAGAGACAAACAACGCCCGCCTTTCTGAGTTCAAGGCGCAATGCGTCTCCATCGCGCGCTTCGGCTGATGAAGCCACTCCCGATAAGCGACTAAAGCCATCAGGCAAAGGGCGCCAAACTTGCCCGCCTGCGTCATTATTTTCATCTACGAGCACAACGCGCAAACCGCTGGCCTTTGCACGAAGCGCTGCCCGTGCGCCGGCCGGGCCAGCGCCCATGATCATTAAGTCAATTTTACGCAATGCCGAACTGTCTGCTTCATTAGTCAAGATGTTGGCGCCTGAAAGTGAGGGTTTGCACGACAAGTCCTTCAGTTACCGGGATCTGGCAGGCTGGAACCTGACGCAGTCCTACCCAGACAAGACACTCTTGGCAAGAACCCATCATGCAAAACATGCCGCGAGGTGAACTGTCGCGCGGACTTTCGCGCAATTCACGTTGGCCCGCTGCGAACAATGCCGCAGCAACGCTTTCACCAGCGAAAGCAGCCACAGCCTGATCGTCTACTGTGAATTGCAGTGCTTGACCACGCTGCACAGCCTTATCGACCCGCATTGACATTTTGGAACCAGAAGAAGAATTCGTCATGAAAAATTGGTTGAAAAAAACTGGGTTTGGTTGCGCTTAGGTTTGTGCTTGAATTAAAGTTGACGGGCTTAAGATTATTGTATACATTAAATATACGAAATTTATATAAGAAAAAATATCACGCTAATACTGTTGTCAATTTAGACCGCGAAGAAGGCATACGCCAAAAGTTTTTCCCATGCACTTTAAACCTTAAGGAGTTTTCGATGAAGTTGTTCAAAAATCCCAGCCGCCGATCCTTTATGGCAACCACGTCTATTGCAATGATGTCGGGCTTGGCTGGCTGGTCCAGCCTAGCGTCTGCACGCACTCTGTCCGAGATCTTGTCAAGTAAGAAGCTAGTCGTCGGTGTCAACCCCACGCTGCCACCACTAGGAATATTCAACGATAAAAATGAAATCGATGGCTTCGATGTGGATGTTGCAAAGAAGTTCGGCGAACTATTGGGTGTCAAAACCGAAATCGTTCAAGTCGGCTCACCCGACCGTATCCCGTTTGTCAGTAGCGGCAAAATCGACGCAGTGCTTGGTGCCATGACTATCACAGCCGAACGCCAAAAAGTCATTGACTTCACCGTCCCACTTCACACCGAAATTCTGGGCGTTTTGACTACCAAGGCCAAACCTTACAAGGATATGATGGACCTCAATGACTCGGCGGTTCGTTTGGTACAGGTTCGGGGATCCACGCCTGTCAAGCTGGCACAGGAAAAACTGCCTAAAGCGCAGCTACTGCTTCTCGACAACTACCCAGACGCTGTTCGTGCTATTGCTCAAGGCCGTGCCGATGCCATGATCGACGTGATGGACTTCATGACCGAGCACACAGCTAAACACAAGGTGGATTGGCGTATCGTGGATGCGCCGATTGATGTTTATTTCTGTGCCGTCGGCGTACAAAAGGGTAACGATGCACTTCGTGAGAGACTCAACAGTGCCATCAAGGAACTGCATCGCAATGGTTATGTGGACGACCGTTGGAAAAAATGGTTTGGCGGCCCTATGCTGCAGGACCCACGCAGCCACGCCAGCTACAAATAAAGGCCAGCGATCTCGCATAAGAAATCGACTCTATAACGTCTGCGCCTAAGGCGCAGACGACGGATTCTTTTGCCCCTGCCATCATGAACATTGATTTCGCGCCGGTTCTCGATCGCTTGCCCTATCTAATCAGCGGCGCATGGTTGAGTCTGCAAATTGCCTTTCTCGCGTTTGCGATGGGCATGCTGATCGGCTTGTTCGGTGCCTCAGTGCGATCCTATGGGCCGCGCTGGGCACAAGCCATGGTAGGCGGCTATGTGGTTTTTTTCACGAACACACCGCAACTGATACAAATATTTTTTCTCTTTTTTGCGCTTCCAGATGCGGGAATCTTGCTATCACCATTACAAGCCGTACTGATCGGCATGACGCTCAATGCTGGGGCGTACCTCACCGAAATTCAGCGTGCTGGTTTCGAGTCGGTTCGCAAGCCCGAACTCGAAGCTGCAGAGACGCTGGGTTTTTCACGCTTTCAAACAATCCGCTTGGTCATACTTCCGCACATCGTTCGCGTGTTGTTCCCGCCACTCTCTAACCAATACATCCTGATGACGTTGGGGACTTCTATGGCTGCGGTATTCGGCGTGGAAGAACTGACAGGACGCACCTACAACATCAACTCTGAGACCTTCCGCTCAATCGAGGTCTTTTCAGTGGCCGCTGTACTGTATATCGCCATCACTTTGATAGCGACCTTATCACTGGCTTTTGTCGGAAAGCGTTTCTTTCGCGCCAAAATGAGGTGGTTTTGATGTGGAGTCAAATCGTTGAAGAATTTCCGCGTTTTTTCGGCTATCACAATCTTATTTTCTTTGCCAAGGCATTGGGATCAACATTCGCGCTATCGGTGATTGGCTGCGTGGTTGGCTTTTCTGCCGGCTTTGTACTCGCCACACTGCGCATGAGCAAGAGAGCCAGCCTTATGCCGTTGAGGTTGATGACAACGGTGTTTATCGAGCTTTTTCGGCGCATCCCTTTTTTAGTAACACTGATGCTGGTTTTTTTCATTTTCCAAGGTCTGCAAGCAGATCTGAGCATGTTCAGCGTGGCACTTGTCAGCGTTTGCCTTATCGCGACTGCCTTCATAGCCGAGATCGTACGAAGCGGGCTCGAATCGGTGCATCAGAACCAGTGGGACGCAGCCGCTACTCTAAACTTCAGCTACTGGCAAACACTTCAAATGGTGATTATCCCGCAAGCCTGGAAAATCATCTTGCCCCCAGCCTTTGGATTTTTTGTCCTGTTCATCAAGGACACTGCTCTGGCTTCTCAAATTGGTGTTATCGAGTTGGCTTTTGCTGGAAAAGCTATGAGCAATAAAGGCTTTTCCGCCACTCTGGTTTACGGCACTGTTTTAATTCTTTATTTCATGTTGTCATATCCACTCTCTCGCTTTGGAAAATACCTGGAGACAAAACTTGCCCCAACTCGAAATCGTTGACCTTAAAGCCAACTATGGTGCACAGACAGTGCTCGAACGCATTAACTTAAGCGTTGAAAAAGGTGAAATTGTTAGCTTGATCGGCGCATCAGGTTCTGGTAAGAGCACCCTTTTGCGTGTGCTAATGGGACTATTGACGCCTATTGCTGGGAATGTGCAGATCAACGGGCAGACCATCGATTACAAGGACAGGGCTCAGCTTGGGCGGATTCGCTCACAAATGGCAATTGTGTTCCAGCAGTACAACCTGTTCCAAAATATGACTGTCCTAGACAACGTCACGGTAGCGCCAATCAAAGTCAAGGGAAGGCCGCGCAAGGAGGTCGAAGAATATGCAATTGCCTTACTTCAGAAAGTCGGGATGGGTGCCAAACTTAAAGCCTATCCCGACGAGTTGTCTGGCGGACAACAGCAACGAGTGGCGATCGCCCGGGCGTTAGCATTGCAGCCCGATATCCTGTTGCTTGACGAGGTCACGGCCGCCCTTGACCCAGAACTGGTTACAGAGGTGCTAGACACTGTAAGGTTGCTTGCTGCTGATGGAATGACGATGTTCATCGTGTCCCATGAAATGAGTTTTGTGCGTGAGGTCTCCACCAAAGTCGTTTTCATGGACGGCGGCCATGTGATCGAAGCCGGTGATCCGCATCAGATCTTTGATCAACCGCAACAAGCGAGAACACGTGAATTTGTAGGCAAGATTCTGCGGCACTGAGTCGTCAATTTGCGACTCACGATCCAAAGTCGCTTACCAACCCGTTGCTTAAACGGGTCAGCGTGTAGCGAGCGAGATTGCGCAAGTGCGCGAGTACCGCTTCATCCGCACGTTTTTCGTCACCCGCAATATAGGCGTCTAGAATTGCCAAATGTTCTATTCGGTCTTCTTCAATGCGGTTAAAGGGATCAACCACTTCGAACAGTCGACATAAAACACGCAGGTGCGCAATGGTCTCGGCCAGCATCGCATTGCCTGAGGCGCGCGCAAAAAGCCCGTGTATTTCATCATCAGCCTGCCAATGGCTTGAGCCTTGCTGACTCGAATCCAACGCAATGATATTTTCACGCAATGCCCGAATTTCGTCTGGTGGCACGCGCCCCATTGATAGGCAGACTGCTTGTGACTCAAGTCGTTCGCGCACCTGAAGGCATTGAAAATAGTGCGATGCCGTGATTCGGCGCACTGCATAGGAGCGGGCATTGGCTCGCACAAGCAAACCCTCTCCCTCAAGCCGAAGCAATGCTTCTCGCAAAGGAGTTCGGGACATCTGCAGTCGCTCTGCAAGTCGGCCCTCCACCAACACTTCTCCACCTGACAACTCTCGCTGAAGGATTAAGCGCCGGACGATGGCATAAGCGCGATCTGTCAAATTAGAAGTCGATTCAGAACTTGCATCTTCAGACTTTGATGCGGGCGAAACTTCGTGCTGAAGTAGGGCGTTGTTATTGCCCTTGGATTGGGTACGCTTCCCGAATGACAATGGCACCTTATTAGAAGATGTGACTTTGGTCTTCATATGCGTTGTCTACATTTTGTGTGCAATTGTGAAGAGCATACATCTATATTGGACTTCCCACGTTGCAGTAGACAGCTTGGTCAATTTGAATAAACGTTGCTTCCACATTTGCTTCTACACCGCTGTAGACCGCTTCTAACCTATTGATTTATATAGGTTATTTTTTATTGAAGCTGCTCATAATCCCTTGGTCTCAGGCTCAAGTCCTGTTGGAACCATCAAATTTAAAGCCACTGAATTTGGAAGATCAGTAGCTTTTTTGTCGCTAGCGATTGCCCTATTATTGATAACGTGTTAAATTTGGTTGCATCTGTATAACTAAACATGCCGGTATAACCATTTGAGAGTCATTCTAGATACTTCAGTTTTGGTCGCTGCAGCAAGGTCGCGTAACGGGGCCAGCTTTTATTTGCTCTCAATGCTGCCAAGCACTCAGTTCGAAATCGCACTTTCAGTGGCCTTGTATACAGAGTGGCAATCTGTGTTGACGCGTGCTGAACATTTGCCTCCGGGTGCAAGTGCTGAAAATGCGAGTGGCCTTTTACGGTACTTGGCTTCGATTGCGCACTTGCAAGACGTGCACTTTTTGTGGCGTCCATTTTTGCGTGATCCAGATGACGATATGGTTTTGGAGTGTGCTGTGGCGTCTGGAAGCCAGTTCATCATTACGCACAACACAAAAGACTTTAAGCGCGCGCCGGAACTGAAGGTGAATGCCATCACGCCGGCAGAATTTTTGACTTTGCTCAGGAGTAAATCATGACCGCATTGACTGTACGACTTCCAAATTCCGTCCACCAAAAAGTACGGGAGCTAGCGGAGCGCGACGAAATTTCGGTGAATCAATTCATTGCCGCTGCCGTTTCAGAGAAGATGGCCTCAGTGATGACTGTTGATTATCTCAAACAGGAAGCTGCTAAAGGTAATCGCAGTGACTTTGATCGCTTTTTAAATTTGGTACCAAACGAACCTCCTGCGGCTGGTGATGAAATGCCGAATCAATAATTTGAACCGCTCTTAAACCTTTTCACAATTAGCATTGTGCCCATGAATATCAACGCCGATTACAGTCAGAGAGTCGTGATCAATCACCATGACTTGCCATGGATTGCCAGTCCTGAATTGGGTGTAGAGCGCCGAATGCTTGAACGAATGGGTGACGAAGTTGCTAAAGCAACAAGCATTGTTCGTTATCACGCAGGTTCCAAATTTAAGACGCACACTCATGAATTGGGTGAAGAAATCTTAGTGTTAGAAGGTGTGTTCAGTGATGAGACGGGCCATTACCCTGCAGGGTCTTACCTGATGAATCCGCC
>CANIDW010000012.1 GCA_947466165.1 Comamonadaceae bacterium
CGATTTGAAAAACAAGATGAATCGATCGGGCATCGCTTGATTTTGGGAAAATCTGCAGCGTAAGGAACATGATGGGCCATACAAGATGAAGCAATATTGGACGCCTTTGGCAAAGTTACTTGGCATGTCAAAAGGTCAGCATGACAGCATGCCGGCTGCCATTGAAACTTTTGAACACATAGCCTCGGTTGTCGACGATGGTGTGCACTGTCCATGGCCAGATCTTTACCGGGCTCTGCGCGAGCATGCACAAAGCGAGTGGGTTGTGCGAAGCCAGCGACATGCCAACATCAACCCGGATGAGCGTTTGTCTATCACCCGCCTGCACATTCGTGCAAGGTCCCCTGAGCTGGACCTGCAATTGCAACAATGGTTTGCGGAGAGTGATATGCCGCACTTGATCCAGTGGATGCTGCGGGGGCCCTTCAACACAGCGGCCATTGAACATTGGGTCATTCTTGACGCATTGGAGCACTTAGCGGTCTTGCATTTGCCGCCGGCAAATGCGGCGCCTGCCAGCCCTTACGATGTGACCGGAGCCCCATCCAATTCAGCGATTGGCGGTTATGAGATCGTGGCTGAAACCCGATGGGCGCCTAAACGTGCGCTGATCAACCGGGCTGAAACTTTACCGCCCCTGGAGTTGATGATTCATGATGCCTTGGGTGAGCGGCGTATCCATGTCATGCAGACCTTGGTGGTATTGGGCGTAGAGAAAGCCCTGAAAACTCCCGATGGCCAACAAGTTCGTTTGAAAGACCAAAGCCCGGTGTCATGGCAAGGTGAAACGGCGTGGTTTGTGGCCGTAGCGGCGCAATATGTATCGGGCATGCACCTGGTATTGCGCTTGCATGATGCCGGTGTTGATTGTCTGGATGCCGGCTCGACCAATGGCAGCTATGTCAATGGAAAGCTGTTGAACCCTGGAAACTGGCATTTGGTCAAGCAGCTGGAGACTGTTTTTCTTGGTGGGCCCGCGAGCGACCCTCGCAGCCACACGGCTTGTGTTCAATTGCGTGTGGGCCACCCTGTGCGGGCGGTGGGCAAAGACCGAACACCGTTACGAACATCCCCGGCCCAGGCCTTGCCCCCCAAGCTGCTGCTGCAACCGCTCAGTGATAGTGACATAGGGCAAGTTCCAGTGCACACACTGCCTTTCACCATAGGGCGTGGAGCGGGTTGTGATTGGGTAATTCCTGCACGGCATGAGATGGTTTCGCGTCAACATCTGATGATTGAGGAGGTCGACACATTAAAGCAGCAAGTCAAATTGCGCGACCTCAGCCGACAAAAACTCAGTGTGAGTCAAGAAGGCTGGCGCGGGGCGCCTGCACAAGGCGTTTGGGTCCCCTGGTCAGACACCATCACCATCGGGAAAAGCGATCGCCATCCGGGCTTGAGCTTTTGTTTTTCTGGTACAGGTCGGGCATAAAGAAATTCAACCTCCGCCTAGAAAACCGCCGATGAATTTTTCCGTTGCGATAGCTTGTCGCAAAGCTTGAGTAAGGTCGGCTGGGATGATCTTCAGTCAATCTGTGAAAAAGAAAATCCAGAGGCCCCAAATCCCAACCAACAGCGATGATAAATAGTTAAATCCAGGTGGAGCCAGCTAGCACCCGTTGTGCAGCTTCCACTTTTCTTCGTGTCCCAATTGCTTGGCGAACTCGGGCACACGGCAGCGCTCTTCTGGCGGCTGGTTGGTGCTGACCAGCGGTGGCGTTGCAGCGCGAAGGCTAGGCAGCAAGGCAAGCAGCAGTGCCACATAGACCGCAGCAATCAGCGCTTGTGTGCGCGACACCATCTGGATGGACTCTCGGTTTTGGATTGCACAGACATTACCCGGACAGAGTTGCGCCTTTTCTTTGTTGAACACGTTGTACAGCTTGCAGCCGATGCAGATGCCAAATGATGTCTCTAAAAATAGCAGCGTGAGGCAGATGAGGCAGATGATCATGTTGATGGGCCCGCGCACATCTTGGAGAACGACCAGGAACATCATCAATGACGCCAAGCCCAGTCCCATCCCCCAGGCAAAACGCTTTTGAGGCGCGCCCACGTACTCCGCAGTCTGGTTGTTGACCATCCATCGCGCCATGATGAGCGTCGGGGCGTAGCGGGGGTTGATGAGGACCCGGATAAAGAAGTCAATGAAGAACGCCACGACAGTGAATTTCGTGGGCATGAAATCGCCTTTGAACCATGCGTTCATGAAGGCAACGATGGCAAGCACGAGCATGATGCCGGCCGCACCACGGGCCTCACGTTCATTCAGGACGCGAACAGGATAGTCAGGGTGGTTTTCACCAAATTCAAATGTATTAGCCATGACTGAATTATCTGTCCATTGGCTTTATCAACCCATGGACCGGCGCGCGCGCGCATTGGCGGGCATGGCCTGGTGCCGCTGATCCTTCTAACCAGCTTTCTATTGGGGCTGCTAAAACGAGCTTACTCGCCGGTTTGGGTTTTGCCGGGCTGCAGCTTTGGCTCTGCTTTGACGGATGCGCCTATGGTTCTGGCGATGGATTCGAACTTGGTTTGTTGATCAATGCTCTTGGGCTCCTGGGTCCGCGATCCTGGCCCGAAAAGTTCAAATTGCTTATGGATCACCCGCGCTTGCCCGTTGTCGGACATGTCTGTTGATGATGGTTTGAGGGGTTTCGTTTTCATCTGCGTTGAATGACGATGGTTTGGGGTGGCTGAAGTTATAAAATCCAAACCAGAAAATGAGTTCCTTGTGCTTACTTTTTGATCACTGCAAGTCATGTGAATGTCACGAAGCCAAGCCTACGCGCATTCGTCCTTCACTTCCTTGGTATCGGCGACTTGTTGGTAAAAAGGGTGGATTCGCTGTCTTTTGGGCAGTTTTTGGTTGCAGCCTGCCAGTTAGCGCATAATGCCGATGTGCAAATACCAAAATATTTGCACAATTTTGGTGATCGGTCAGTTTCGCGCGCTACGGCGGTACTCTTAAAGTTTGTTGTGCTTTCGGGACCCAATCGCTTTTGTTATATGTATTTTTGAGGAGTCCCCATGGGCAATAAACTTTACGTCGGCAATCTGCCATACACGGTGCGTGACGAAGATCTGCAACAGTCTTTCAGCCAATACGGTTCTGTCTCCAGCGCCAAAGTCATGATGGAGCGCGACACCGGCCGCTCTAAAGGCTTTGGTTTTGTCGAGATGGGCAACGATGCTGAAGCTCAAGCCGCAATCGCCGGAATGAATGGTCAGTCATTGGGTGGTCGTAGCATCACTGTCAACGAAGCCCGTCCGATGGAGGCACGTCCTCCACGTAGCGGTGGTGGCGGCTACGGTGGCGGCGGCGGCGGTGGCGGCTACGGTGGTGGCGGCGATCGCTCCGGCGGTGGCGGCTACGGTGGTGGTGGCGGCGGTGGTGGCGGCGGTGGCCGCGGCGGCTACTAAGCCCTGCGTTAACCCGGTCTCAGCCTTGCGCTGAGACAAACTAAAAAAGGCTTCAGAGCGCAGGTTCTGAAGCCTTTTTGCATTGGCGCCGGTAGCGGCCTGGCTCAGCTGACTTCGGCAATCATTTCAATTTCAACGCAGGCGCCAAACGGAATCTGCGCCACGCCAAAAGCGCTGCGTGCGTGTGCGCCGGCGCTGCCGAACAATTCACCGATGAGTTCGCTCGCGCCGTTGGTCACCAGGTGCTGCTCTGTGAAGTCGCCGGTCGAGTTGACCAGGCTCATGAGCTTGACGATGCGCGTGACATGGCTCAGGTCTTTGCCGTTCACGGCCAGCGCGGCGTGCAGTGTGCCCAGCAGATCAATGGCAACGGCGCGTGCAGCCAGCTTGCCTTGCTCGGTGTTCATGTTTTTGCCGAACTGGCCCAGCCAGGGTTTGCCGTCTTTTTTGGCGATGTGGCCGCTTAAAAAAATCAAGTTGCCGGTTTGCACAAAGGGCATGTAGGCGGCAGCGGGCGTAGCCACCGGAGGCAAGGCAATGCCCAGGGCTTGGAGCTTGGCGTAAATGGCGGCAGAGCTGTTGTTTGTCATGGTTTTCCTTGTTGTGTTGGTTTCGCAAGTTGATGCGGCGGCACCACTATAGATGAGATGCGCCGCCGAAGGTGCACACGGCCTTGTCAGTCTTTGCTGCGCAAATCAGAATGAATAATTTCTGAAAGACTGCCTTTGCCTCAGCCCTCAATTTCTATGCACGCAGGGACAGCGCCGACCGGGCTGCTGGCGGGTGGGGTGCTGGGCACGGCCTTGCAATTGCAACAGGCCAGCCTGTCGGCAGTGAGCCTGTATCAGAGCTGTTTGGCTGTCGCCGCGCTCTTGCTGTTCTTGGGCTTCTTGCATGTCTTACGAAATTCGCGCTGGGCCGGCGCGATGTTGTGGCTGCGCATGACCGCCTTGTTGTTGGCAGGGTTGGCCGCAGGCTTTGGCGCAACAGGCTGGCGTGCGGCGGATTTTCAATCACAAGCCCTGAACCCTGTGCTCGAGGGGCGAGACCTCAGCATCGTGGGCACGGTGGCGGCCATGCCGCAGACCGGTGAAGACGCGCTGCGTTTTAAGTTGCGCATTGAGTCTGCGCAGCTGGACGGCCAAGCCGTGCGCTTGCCGCCGCTCATTGAGCTGGGTTGGTATTCGGGGTTTTTCATGGGGCCGCGGCCCCAGGCTGTGGTCACCACGGCGGCAGACACGCCGGAAGACATGGCCGACCCGGCCGAAACCCTGCTGCAACTGCAACGCCTGCCGCAGCCCATGCGCGCCGGCGAGCGTTGGCAGATGACGGTGCGGCTTAAAGCGCCGCACGGCAACAGCAACCCGCATGGCTTTGACTATGAGCTGCGCCTGTGGGAGCAGGGCGTGCAGGCGACCGGCTCTGTGCGTGCCGGCCTGCGCGACACGCCGCCGCAAAAGCTGGTGGCACCGGCCTGGACGGTTCTCACGCACGGCATAGAGCGGGCTCGACAGAGCGTGCGCGAAGCTATTTTTGAACGCGTGGCCGACCGCCAACTGGCCGGCGTGTTGGCCGCGCTGGTGATGGGTGACCAGGCCGCCATAGAGCGCAGTGACTGGGATGTTTTCCGGGCCACGGGCGTCGCGCACCTGATCAGCATTTCGGGCTTGCACATCACGCTGTTTGCCTGGCTGGCTTCGCGGCTGCTGGGTGCGCTGTGGCGCGGCTCGGCCCGTTTGACGCCGGCGCTGTGCCTGGCCTGCCCGGCCGGCAGCGTAGCGGCCTGGGGCGGCCTGGCGCTGGCGGTGGCGTATGCAGCTTTTTCGGGCTGGGGCTTGCCGGCGCAGCGCACGGTGTGGATGCTGGCGGTGGTGGTGGCTTTGCGTCAGAGCGGACGCCAATGGGCCTGGCCGCATGTGTGGTTACTGGCCATGGCGGTGGTTGTTGCTTTTGATCCCTGGGCTTTGCTGCAAGCCGGTTTTTGGTTGTCGTTTGTGGCGGTGGGCATTTTGTTTGCCGCCAACCCCGAGGCGTCTGATGGCGCTGCGCATGTCCTTGACGAGGCTGCGTTGCAGCGGCCCTGGTGGCGCAGCGCCATGGGCCGGCTGGTAGGCATGCTGCGCGAGCAGTGGATCATCACCTTGGCGCTGACGCCCATGAGTTTGCTCTTGTTCAACCAGGTCTCAGTGGTCGGTTTGCTGGCCAATGCGCTGGCGATTCCCTGGGTCACGCTCCTGGTGACGCCGCTGGCTTTGCTGGGGGTGATCATGCCGCCCTTGTGGAGTGTGTCGGCCTGGCTGACCGGCGTGTTGATGAGCTTGTTGCAAGTGCTGGCTGCCTGGCCCATGGCCACCATCAGCCAGGCCGCGGTGCCGCTGTGGTGCGCTTTGGCCGGTGTGGCCGGCGGCTTGCTGCTGGTCATGCGCCTGCCCTGGCACTGGCGGGCGCTGGGCGTGCCGCTGCTCTTGCCGGTGCTTTTGTGGCAGCCGCTGCGGCCGGCGGCGGGCGAGTTCGAGTTACTGGCGGCCGACATCGGGCAGGGCAACGCAGTGCTGGTGCGTACCGCCGGCCATGCCTTGCTGTATGACGCCGGGCCGCGCTATTCCCGCGAAAGCGATGCCGGTCATCGCGTGCTGGTGCCGCTGTTGCGGGCGCTGGGTGAGCGGCTGGACGCCATGGTGCTGAGTCACCGTGACACCGATCACGTGGGCGGCGCGGCCGCCGTGTTGGCCATGCAGCCGCAGGCAAAGCTGCTCAGTTCTATCGAGGACACGCATGAGTTGCAGCAGCGCCGGCCGGGCCAACGCTGCCTGGCCGGTCAGCGCTGGCAATGGGACGGCGTTGATTTTGAAATTCTGCATCCGGCCCCTGCTGACTACGACGCCCGCCTCAAGCCCAACGCCATGAGTTGCGTGCTGCGCATTTCGGCCGGCCCGCCGCAGCGCCGGGTCCATGCTTTGCTGGTGGGCGACATCGAAGCCGCGCAAGAAAAGACGCTGCTGAGCAGCGCGCCTCTGCGGGCTGATTTTTTGCTGGTGCCGCACCACGGCAGCAAGACATCGTCCACCGCCGGTTTTCTGGATGCCGTGCAGCCCCGCCTGGCGCTGGCCCAGACGGGTTACCGCAACCGCTTCGGCCACCCGGCTGCGCCCGTGCTGGAACGCTACCGCGAGCGGGGCATCGATGTGCTGTACTCACCAGGCTGCGGCGCCTTGGGCTGGCACAGTGCCCGGCCGGCCGAATGGACCTGCCAGCGTGAGCTGAGCCAACGATACTGGCAGCACCGCTTGCCGGCAGTGCCCTGAAGCCGTTTTTTTGTATTTCCCTGCGGTCGAAAGCCTTCATTTCGGAGTTTTAAGCGATTGCTGGCTTATAACTTGCTTAGCTTCCAGCACAAGAATCAGAGTTGAAATAGCCGGAGATTGCAGTCCATGAACCGACCGATGTTTGACGAAATGAACGCCAGCCCCGGCAGTGTGCGCCCGCATTACGAGGCCTACCAGCGCTGGCTGGCCAAGCAGCCTGCAGACGCCATGCAGGCCCGCCGGGCCGAGGCCGAAATGATTTTCCGGCGCGTCGGCATCACCTTTGCTGTGTATGGCGACAAGGACGAAGACGGCGCCGGCACCGAACGCCTGATTCCCTTTGACCTGATTCCCCGCATCATTCCCGCTCACGAATGGGCCCGCATGGAACAAGGCCTGGTGCAGCGCGTCACGGCGCTCAACCGCTTCATCCATGACGTGTACCACGCACAAGACATCATCAAGGCCGGCGTGGTGCCGGCTGAGCAGATTTTTCAGAACGCGCAGTTCCGCCCCGAGATGATGGGTGTCGATGTGCCGGGAAATATTTACTCGCACATCAGCGGCATCGACATCGTGCGCGCACCCAACGCCCAGGGCGAGGGCGAGTACTACGTGCTCGAAGACAACCTGCGCGTGCCCAGCGGCGTGAGCTACATGCTCGAAGACCGCAAGATGATGATGCGGCTGTTCCCCGAACTCTTCAACCAGAACCGCGTAGCACCCGTCGCCCATTACCCTGACTTGCTACTGGAAACCCTGCGCCAGATGGCGCCGCCCGCCACGGCCGAGCCCACGGTGGTGGTGCTCACGCCAGGGATGTACAACTCGGCTTACTTTGAGCACGCTTTTTTGGCGCAGCAAATGGGTGTGGAACTGGTTGAAGGCCAGGACTTGTTTGTCAAAGACAACTTTGTTTACATGCGCACCACACGCGGCCCCAAGCGGGTGGATGTGATTTACCGCCGGGTGGACGACGACTTTTTAGACCCGCTGGCTTTCAGGCCGAAGTCCACGCTCGGTTGCGCCGGCCTCTTGAATGTGTACCGCAGCGGCAATGTGTCGCTGTGCAACGCCATTGGCACCGGCGTGGCCGACGACAAATCGATCTACCCCTACGTGCCCCAAATGATCGAGTTTTACCTGGGCGAAAAACCGATCCTGAACAACGTGCCGACTTACATGTGCCGCAACCCGGACGACCTGGCCTACACGCTGGCCAACCTGAAAGACCTGGTGGTCAAAGAAGTGCACGGCGCCGGTGGTTACGGCATGCTGGTCGGGCCGGCCTCTACCCGGGCCGAGATTGAAGACTTCCGGCGCGCACTGCTGGCCAACCCGTCGGGCTACATCGCCCAGCCCACACTGAGCCTGTCGACCTGCCCGACCTATGTGGACAGCGGCATTGCGCCGCGCCATATTGATTTGCGTCCCTTTGTGCTGAGCGGCAAAGAGGTGCAGATGGTGCCCGGCGGGCTGACGCGTGTGGCGCTCAAAGACGGTTCGCTGGTGGTCAACTCTTCGCAGGGCGGCGGCACCAAGGACACCTGGATCCTCGAAGACACGCCCGAGATTTAAGCAAGGAAAGACACACATGCTCTCCCGCACTGCCGACCACCTCTTCTGGATGTCCCGCTACACCGAGCGTGCCGAAAACACGGCCCGCATGCTGGATGTCAATTACCAGACCTCTTTGCTGCCGCAGTCCAATGCCGTGGCGCAAGCCGGCTGGCAGGGTTTGCTCAGCATCAGCGAGCTCAAGCCCGCTTACGAAGCCAAGTACCCCGGCCACAGCATCAACCCGACCGACGTGATGGACTTCATGGTGCGTGATGAGCAGAACCCGTCGAGCATCATCTCCTGCCTGCAAAACGCCCGCGAAAACGCGCGTGCCGTGCGCGGATCGCTGACCACCGAAGTCTGGGAAACGCAAAATCAAACCTACCTTGAAGTGTTGCGCATGCTTCAAAGCGGTGACTTCGAACGCGAGCCGGCGCAGTTTTTTGAATGGGTGAAGTTCCGCTCGCACCTGTCGCGCGGCGTCACGCAGGGCACCATGCTGCAAGACGAGGCCTTTCATTTTTTGCAGCTGGGCACTTTTCTGGAGCGTGCTGACAACACGGCGCGGCTGGTCGATGTGAAGTTCCATGCGGTGCAGAGCGACTTCATGGGCTTGGCTGAAGAAAAAGACCAAGAGTACGACTTCTACCACTGGAGCGCTATTTTGCGCAGCGTCTCAGGCTTTGAGGTCTACCGCAAGGTCTACCGTGATGTGATCCGCCCCGAGCGTGTGGCCGAGTTGTTGATTCTGCGGCCCGACATGCCGCGTTCGCTGCTGGGCTGTCTCAATGAAGTCATGCGCAACCTGGCCATGGTGAGCAGCGACCCGGCCAGCGAGACGCGGCGCCGGGCCGGCAAGCTGCGCGCTGATTTGCAGTACTCGCAGATCGACGAAATTCTGGCCACCGGGCTGCACGCCTTTTTGACCCAGTTTTTGGACCGGGTCAACGAAATTGGCGCGCACATCAGCCGGGAGTTTCTGGTTCCGAGCACGCATTGAGCGCTTCTTTTTTCGTAGCAAAGGTTGGCCGGTTTGCTGCCATGACTTGCTGTTAAGGTGTGAGCCATGAAGTTGAACGTCAAGCACACCACCGACTACCGCTACAGCGAAGCGCTCCGCTACGCCATCCAAACCATGTGGCTGACGCCGCAAACCGGGCCCTCGCAAACGGTTCATTTCTGGAGCTTGGGTGCGCCCGAAAAATTGTTCCCGCAAAACGATGCGTACGGCAACAGCATGCACTCGTACACCTTCGTGGCGCAACCGGGCATCGATGTCCGTTGGAGCGTGGTCAATGCGGCGGGGCAGGTGGACACACTGGGTGTGCCGGAGTTTGTCGATGGCCCTGACATGCCGCACCCGAGTTTCTTTTTGCGGCCCACGACGCTGGCTGCACCCGCACCGGGGCTGGCAGATTTCGGTCGGCGCTTTGTAGAGACGGCTCAGACAGGTTCGGGCAGAGTCGGCCAGTTACTGGCCTTGAGCCAGGCGGTGGCTGAGGCTGTGCACTACCGTAAAAACAGCACCAGCGTCAGCACCACCGCGCTGCAAGCCTTTGAGGCCGGGGCTGGCGTGTGCCAGGACCAGGCGCATGTGATGGTGGCGGTGTGCCGCAGCCTGGGCATTCCTGCGCGTTATGTGAGCGGCTATTTTTACGCCGCCAATGAACCCGACCTGGCCAGCCATGCTTGGGTCGATGTCTGCCTGGACGTGGCCAACCGGCGCTGGGTCAGCATCGACATCACCCACAGCTGCCTGATAGACCAGCGCCACGTGCGCCTGGCCATGGGCACCGACTACGACGCCTGCCCGCCCATCAAGGGCGTGCGGCAGGGCGGCGGCGAAGAGTCCATGACTGTGAGCATCTCGATAGCGCCGGTTTGATTGCGGGCCACGGCTCAGTGCATCATTCAGCGCCTGCGACTGGCTTCCTCGTGGTAGCTGGTATCGATGTAGGCCTGCACCGGCTGCAGCTTCTTGGCTGGCTTGCCGTACTTTTCGCGCAGTTGCACGGCGGTTTGTGAGCCGCGCACACTGATGGATGCATCGCGGGTGAAGCCCGTCTTGGGATCTAGCAAGATGCCGTAAGAAGTTTCGGCGCTCTGGCGGTTGGCGCCATTGACGTTCTTGACGAAAAGCGCCAGAGCTTCTTCCTTGTTCTTGGGGTCGTACATCCAGTCCAGTGCATCACGCCATGCTCGGATGTAGCCCACCATGGCCGCACGGTTATTGCGCGCCCAAGTCTCGCGCACGCCGGCCACCAGCCCCTGATACTCGCCCATGGCGGCCGATGCGTCACCCAGCACGTTGGCACCCTGGTTTTTTGCGAGAACGTCAAACGGCGCAATCAGCATCGTGGCAGCATGCTTGCCGGCCACCAGGTCATTGAAGCGCTGCAGCACGCCGCCTGCACGCACCACGGTGTAATCGCGATCCAGCAGCATGCCGTTGCGCTCCATCACCTCCAGCAGCACGAAGGCGTAGCCGGTGGTCAGAGCGTCGACCGAAAGCTCCTGGCCCTTGAGCTGCGCGTAGCTGGTAATGCCCTTGCGACCGCCCATGCGTAAAAAGCCGTTGTCTGAGCCCATGACCGCGATCAGGCCGCCACCGTCAACGGGCACCGCACCCTGACCCTCCCGGTAAGCCAACAGGTTGTCGATGGCGGTCATGGCGATCTCGAACTCGCCGTTGATCAAGCCGGTCAACTGGGCCTGCGAGTTGGGCGTGTTGATGGTTTTGACCTCGACGCCGTGCTTGGCAAAAAAGCCTTTTTCCTGCGCCACCCAGATCGGCCAGTTAAAACCGCCGGGGAAGATGTTGACGCGCAGAACCTGCGGCGGCGCGTTCGATGCGGTGGAGGACGGTAGCCCGGCGCAACCGGCCATCAGGCCGGCGGTGACTGCGGCCAGCATGAGCTTGACGATTTTCATGGTTTTCTCCTTGGAATGGTGAGTTGGCTCTAGGGCCTGGCGCTGCATGTAGTAGCAGCTCCAACTAAGGAATTTACAGGGCGCCGTTTGCTTGACAATAGGGAGAGCCTCTAAATCAAGCCTTTGTCAGTGGAAAACTGATTTTCTCCTTCCGGTCGGATTCGCATAGCCTGGTCGTCCAGCCCTTGCTTGCAGGCGCTGTGCAATTCCTGCCAATTTGTCGTTTGTATTGCGCATAACTCCAAATTCATTCAGACTCTTCTATTTAGGCTGTTCTTAAGAAGTGGCGTTTGATGTCGCTTGATGTCCCAGTCTGAACTGTTTGACCTGATCTCCAGCATAAAAATGAGCAAACAACACAAAATTGTCATCGTGGGTGGTGGCGCTGGCGGTCTGGAACTCGCGACCCAGCTCGGACGTGGCTATGGCCGACGAAAGCGCGCGCTTATCACGCTGGTCGATAAAAACCGCACCCACATTTGGAAACCCAAGCTGCATGAAATCGCTTCGGGCAGCATGGACCTGGGCGACCACGAAGTGGATTACATGGCGCAGGCCCATTGGAACCACTTCACCTTTCGAATTGGTGAGCTCAAGGGGCTTGACCGCTCCAATAAGACCATCGAGCTTGCACCTTATGTGGATGAGCAGGGCCGAGCTGTAACGCCCACCCAATACATTCACTACGATACGCTCGTGATTTGTATTGGCAGCTTAAGCAATGACTTCGGCACCCAGGGGGTCAAAGAGCACGCCTTGAAGCTGGAAACGCAGCATGACGCCAAGTCGTTTCATTCCAGGATGGTCAATGCCTGTATCCGCGCGCACAACCAGGCCGGGCTTATCCACAAACGACAACTGCATGTGGCCATCATCGGCGCGGGCGCAACGGGTGTGGAGTTGGCTGCAGAGTTGCACCGAACTACCCGAGAGGTGGTGGCTTTTGGCCTGGACCGCATTGATGTGGATAAAGATATCAAAGTCAGCTTGATTGAGGCGGCAGACCGCATTTTGCCGGCTTTGGTGCCACGCTTGTCCGAAGCCACTGAGCAACTTCTTTCGCGCCTGGGCGTTCAGGTGCTCACCAGCTCCAAAGTCATGGAGGTCATGCCAACGGGCATCCGCCTGGCCGATGGTCGCGAGATCGAATCCGAGCTGGTGGTGTGGGCCGCAGGCGTGAAAGCGCCAGATTTCCTGAAAGACTTTGGTGGGCTGGAAACCAACCGAATGAATCAGTTGCTTGTCCATGACACGCTTCAAACCACCCGCGACCCCGATATTTTTGCCTTGGGTGATTGTGCAGCTTGCCCCTGCTCGGATGCCGATGGCGGCCGGGCTGGCATTGTGCCGCCGCGGGCACAAGCAGCGCATCAGCAGGCCACCCATATGTGGCAGCAAATTCAACGCCGCCTGGCCAGCAAGCCTCTTAAGCCCTACCGCTACCGAGACTTTGGCTCACTGGTGTCGCTGGGCAAGTTCAGCACAGTGGGCAACATGATGGGCGGCTTGATCGGCAAGAGCCTGATGATCGAGGGCTATTTTGCCAAGCTCATGTACCTGTCCTTGTACAAACTGCACGAACTCGCCATTCACGGTACCCTCAAAACCACGCTCATCACGCTGTCACGCATGATCACCAAACAAACCAACCCAACGGTGAAGCTGCATTGAGCTGGAGCACTTGCACAAACCCATTCGCCGCCATCGCGTGGGCACATGAATCAGATGCCAGCAGTTGCTGACGTGAAAAGCAACACTTCACTGCTTTAGGCCCCACACGCATCAAACCCAGCCTTGCCGCCAAACGCTGTCGTCTTGCAACTCGCGCCAAGCAATCATCTGCACAGCCTTGGAGAAAACAGCTTCAATTTCCACAGACAAAATCGGGTCAGTGTGCCAGGTGTCTGGGGCCAGCAGGCTGTCCATGTCGATTTGACTGGGGCTCAGGGTCACGGGGTGATGCGTAGGCAAACCCACTTCACGCTTTGCGCGCAGACAAAGCCCACAGCGCCACGATGCCCGCCAGCAGACCCCAAAAAGCAGCCCCCACCCCTGCAATGCTCAGGCCCGAAAGGGTCACCAAAAAAGTCAGCAAAGCTCCATCACGGTGGCCCTCGTCTTTCATGGCCGTGGACAAACTCGACGCGATGGTGCTGACCAAGGCCAATCCGGCAACGGCCAACACCAGCGCCTTGGGAAAGGCGGCCAGCAAACTGACAATGGAAGCGCCGGCCAAACCCAAAAGAATGTAAAAAAGTCCGGCTGCCGCCGAGGCGGTGTAACGCCGTGTGGGATCGACATGGGCTTCACGGCCCATGCAAATGGCCGCTGTGATCGCGGCCAAATTTAGCGCATACCCGCCAAAAGGGGCCAATAGCAAAGTCACGCATCCGGTGGCTCCGATCACGGGCGAAATCGGCGTGTTGTAACCCGCGCTGCGCTGAGCTGCCACACCGGGCAAATTTTGCGATGCCATGGTCACGATGAAAAGCGGCAAGGCCACACTGACCATGGCGCCCCAACG
>CANIDW010000013.1 GCA_947466165.1 Comamonadaceae bacterium
CGCAAATCAACGCCCTGGGTGTGCAAGTGGCCTACCACGGCGCCGACATGAGCAAGCCCGACGAGATCGAAGCCATGATGAAGTTTGCAGCCGACAAGTTCGGCCGCGTCGATATTCTGGTGAACAACGCCGGCATTCAGCACGTGGCAAAAATAGAAGACTTTCCTGTTGAAAAATGGGACGCCGTGCTGGCCATCAACCTGAGCAGCGCCTTCCACGCCACGCGCCTGGCACTGCCCGCTATGAAAGCGGCCAACTGGGGCCGCATCATCAACATAGCCTCGGCCCACGGTCTGGTCGGCTCAGCCGAAAAATCCGCCTATGTGGCCGCCAAGCACGGCCTGGTCGGCCTGACCAAAGTCTGCGCATTGGAAACCGCCACTACTGGCGTGACCTGTAACGCTATTTGCCCGGGCTGGGTGCTGACCCCTCTGGTTCAAAAGCAGGTCGATGCCAAAGCCGCCGCCCAGAATATTTCAAACGAAGACGCCAAGCGCCAGCTGCTAGGTGAAAAAGAGCCCTCCATGCAATTCACCACCCCCGAAGAGCTGGGCGAGTTGGCAGTTTTTTTCTGCTCTGCCGCCGGCAACAACGTGCGCGGCGTGGCCTGGAACATGGACGGCGGCTGGGTGGCGCAATAAAAAGACTTCGGCGCTAGCCTGATTGACTAATTACTTCCAACGCACATCGCCATGTCTGACTGCGTAACCGTTTTACTTCTGAGTTCAGAGAAAATTAAGGGGATTCCCTATGCTCACTATCAGGGGGGACGTCAATAATTATCCTGTTATCGCGTAACGCCATCTGGCAATTCACTTGCTTTTTGAACAAGACCTAATCCCCTACTCTCCATATTTCTGACTGAATTATTTCATGCCTCAAACCTACAGCAACGTTTTGTTTATATTGTCAGACGAACACACGCGTGATGTGACCGGCTGTTACGGGCACCCATTCATTCAAACTCCCAACCTTGATGCGCTTGCGGCGCGCGGAACGCGCTTTGATGCCGCTTATACAAATTGCCCGATCTGTGTGCCGGCTCGAGCTAGCCTGCACACTGGCACGCACGTTGCTGAAAATCATTGCTGGGACAATGCCCATCCCTACGATGGCAGCATGCGCAGTTGGGCGCACCGCCTGCGCGACGCTGGCCACCACACCATGTCGATTGGCAAGCTTCACTTCAGAAGCCAAGACGACGATAACGGTTTTGTCGAAGAAATTATTCCTCTGCATGTAGTCGACGGTCAAGGCGATTTGCTGGGCCTGGTTCGTTCGCCACTGCCGGCCGCCCGCGGCGGCACCGCTGATTTAGCTAACGGTGCAGGTCCGGGTGAGTCAAGCTATGCAGCCTACGACCGCAGTATTCGAGATGGAACCATTGAATGGCTCAAGGACCATGCCCAAAAACAAACCAAACCCTGGTGTTTATTTGTTTCTTTCGTCAAACCCCATTTCCCGTTGGTCGCACCGCCTGAGTTTTACAAAAAATACCCGCCGGAAAGCTTGCCTATGCCGCGTTTATACGAAGACGCGCACGAGCCCACCCATCCGGTGGTTGCAGCGCTACGCCAATGCATGAATTACGACGATTACTTCACACCCGAAAAGGTACGAATTGCACTGGCGGCCTACTATGGCATGGTGAGTTTTCTGGATGACAACATTGGCAAGGTTCTATCGGCTTTGCAGGAGTCCGGATTGGCTGAAACCACCCGCGTGATCTATTCAACGGATCATGGCGACAACTTGGGTAACCGACACATGTGGGGCAAGTCTGTTCATTACGAAGAGGCTTGTGCCATACCCATGATCATTGCCGGGCCTGGCATTGGGGCGGGTCAGGTCTGTGACACGCCGGTCAGCCTGGTAGACATCTACCCCACCATCCTGCAAAGCGTAGGCCTTTCGCCCGATTCAATTGAGCAGAAGTTGCCGGGCCGCTCGCTGTTGGATTTGGCCGCGCTTCCTACCCAAGAGCGTGCTGTTCTGAGTGAATACCATGCTGCGGGCTCCATCACTGCCATGTATATGGTTCGAATGGGACGATGGAAATACATACACCATGTCGGCTTTGAGCCCGAACTTTTTGACCTGGTCAATGATCCAGGTGAAATCAATGATCTGGCAGGTAATCCTGAGCATCTGAAAACCCTACTCCGAATGGAGGGGCAACTTCGCAGCATGATAGATCCAGAGGCAGTTAATGCAAATGCTTTTGCCGACCAAGCCAGCAAGATACAGGCACAAGGTGGCGTCGAAGTGTTGCTCAAACGCGGTGATTTCGGCTACTCACCTGCGCCCGGTCAAAAGCCGGTTTTTGCGACCAGTCTTGAGGCCTAAGAATTTCACGCTGTTTCACGTAGAGACACGACGTCTCCTCTGCCCTCCATTAGCCGAGCCGATTTGCAGACCTTGACCACTAACGATAGGAGACGACGATGAACACCTTGAAACACATCAGCCTTGTAGGCGCATTGGCCTTTGGTATGACGGCCATGTCAACGCAGGCCTTGGCTCAGTCTTATCCCGATAAACCCATTCGTCTGATCGTTGCAGACGCGCCCGGCGGAGCGCCTGATATTTTGGCCAGGATGCTGGCCCAGAAAATGTCGGACAGCATGGGCCAACCCGTTGTCGTTGATAACAAGCCCGGGGCAGCAGGTCTGTTGGGTGCAGAACAGGCCGCTCGAGCTCCTGCAGACGGCTATAACCTTTTCATGAATCAGACGGCAGTTTGGGGGATCTTGCCAAGCGTCAAGAAAAACTTGCCTTATGACCCGATCAATAGCTTCATGCCCATCACCCGCATCGCCATCGCATCGAATGTCATGGTCATCAATCCGTCAATTTCAGCTAAAACTGTGCCAGAGTTGGTCAAGCTGGCTAAGGCCAATCCCGGTTCAATCAATTATGCGTCTGCGGGTATTGCATCGCCAGCCCACTTGGCTGGCGAGATGTTCAATTTGCTCGCTGATGTGAAGTTAACTCACGTACCGTACAAAGGTGCCGGCCCTGCCCTTCTTGATGTGATCGGAGGTCAGGTGCAGCTAATCATCACCTCGCCGATCGCAGCCGGGGCTCATATCAGCAACGGCAAGGTGCGCGCGCTGGCAACCACCGGCGCGCAACGTAACCCCGCTTTACCGGACCTGCCTACAATTGCTGAGTCCGTCAAAGGATATGAAATTTCTCAAGCATGGGGCATCACCGTTCCCAACGGCACGCCTGTTGCCATCGTCAATCGACTCCATGCTGAAATCATCAAGGCGATAAGCCAGCCCGACACACGCGAACGAATCTCGAAATTAGGCGCGGTGCCCTTTACTGAGACACCAGGGGAGTTCGCAGCAGCCATCGCTGCCGACCGCAAGCGCTTAGGCGACGTCATCACCAAGACCGGGATAGTGCTGGCGGACTGAAAAACTCAGATCATCAGAGCAAACGCGGCTCAATCAACTGTGCGCCACCAGCAAACGAGTCAGTGACGCATTGCCGACTGAACGCGAACGGCAAAAAGCTGCTTAGCTATGGATTGAACACACCTGTCTTAGCTGATACGCTATGCCAGATGGACAACATTGATCCCAGGTACTGCCCAATCTGCCTATCCCCAAATGCTTGCATGATGGAGATAGCTCGGGCAGCAGGTACTCAACCAGAGCGGTGCTGGTGCATGGACGCAGAGTTCACGCCTGAAGTTCTGGCCCTGTTACCGAATCAAGCCAGAGGCAAAGCCTGCATTTGTGCCAAATGCGCCAACAATGTTGGTGCACAACAGCATTGATGGCCTAATCAGCAAAGCAATCTCTTGCGCATTGCTTTGTAAATTTCTAAAAAGGAGCCAACATGCTCGTTCGCCTTTTGTATGTCAGCCAGCCGATAGGCCCAGTGACAACGACCGTCACCACTTTGATATTAGAGCAATCAAATATCTATAACAAAAAAGAAAATATCACTGGTGTTTTATGTCAAGGCTCAGGCTTATGGATGCAAGCATTAGAAGGTGAGAGACACCAAGTGAACGTTCTTTACGCTCGAATCATGGCCAATCGACATCACCACAATCTTGAATTGCTGTCGATGGAAGAAATTACGCACCGACGATTCGGCGAATGGTCTATGGCGCTTGTTCATTTGTCCAAAGATGACCCCATGGTCCAGATGGCGCATCCTGAATTTGATCCCTACTCCGCCACATCCAAAGATGCAATGTCACTCTTGGATGCACTGCTCAAAACAAGCAGTCCCATCAGCAGCATGGCATCCTGAATCGCCCCTGGAACTTAGGACGCCAATCGGTTTAAGTTGAGAGCTTGTCTCCAGAGTTCCTTGGTTTTTAAAGGTCACCGGTGGTCAATCGTCTCAGTTATGTCACGCGGGGTTTATGAACTACAAGCATTCCCGTCAATAATGTTGCTTTGTGTTCTACCCCCCAATTGAGGCGCATCAACGCGCTGCCTTAGCCTGATGAGCCAGCAGACCCAAGCTCCCACTACTTCGCCTGCTTCTGATGTCAATGCAGTACAAAACCGCCTGGTACAGGTGCTGTTTGTCGGTGTCTTCATGGCGGCGCTTGATTCAGCCATCGTGGGGCCGGTCCTGCCTGCATTGCGTGTAGCCTTTGGTGTCGACAACCGCACTGTCGGACTTCTATCTACAGTTTTTTCCCTGAGCTCGATGTGCAGCACGGCGCTGATGGCTTACTTCAGCGACCGCCATGGCCGCCGTCCGGTGTATCTGGCCAGTGTGGCGCTGTTCGCCATCGGCTCACTGTGCATCGCAGCAGCTCCCAACTTTGACCTGCTGCTGGTCGCCCGTGCCATCCAGGGCATTGGCGCAGGGGGCATTGCGCCGGTGGCCAGCGCCGTGATTGGTGATGTGTTCACAGCTGAGCGGCGCGGCCGTATTTTGGGGCTGATTGGTGCCACCCACGGTATGGCCTTTGTGCTCGGGCCGCCACTGGCCACCGCGCTCACATCCACGCTGGGCTGGCGCTGGTTGTTCCTGGTGAACATACCTGTGGCTCTGGTCGTGCTGTGCTTAGGAGCGCGCAGCCTGCCACGCCAGCGCAGCGAAGCGCTACCGGGGCCCATCGACGCAGCTGGTATTACCCTTACTTTGTTGTTCCTGCTGTGTCTGGTCATGGGGATTTCGCGTCTGCCGGACTCGGCCACCGGGATGCTGCTCTGGCCTTGGTTTCTGGCTGCCAGTGGCGTACTGCTGGCCGCTTTGGTGGCCATTGAAAAACGACAGCCGCAAGCGCTGATTCCCATTGCGCTTTTTGCAAACCGGCAACTGGCTTATACCTATGTGCTGACGCTGGGCGTGGGTTTTTCCATGGGTGGCATTGTGTTTTTGACCACCATCGCCACGCTGGCTTATGGGGTCAGCGTGGAGCACGCGGGGCTGGCACTGCTGCCTTTGGTGCTGTGCTCTATGGTGGGCTCGATGGCGGCAGGGCGGCTGCTGAACCGTCTGGGCGCCCGCAACATGGTGATTTTTGGTTTCGGGCTGTTGACGCTGGGATACCTGCAAAGCGCGGTGCCACAGACCGGCTTTACCGCGTTCGTGGTGGCATCGGTGCTGGTGGGTATTGGCCTGGGTGTGGTTGTCAGCGGCGCGCTGCGCTCGATTGCGATTGACGAAGCGCCCCCTGCCCTGCGCGGCTCAGCTCAGGGGCTGATCAATATTTTCAACGCGGTGGGGACACTGTTGGCTGTGACCTGCATCAGCGCCATTGCTGACTTTGATGGCGGCGAGCTAACGGGCTTTGGTCGCGCGTATCTTGCCTTGGGGTTGACCATGCTCGTGATGCTGTTGGTTGCGCTCGGGCTAAAAAGGGCGTCCACCGAGTCCGTGTGATCTGGCCCATGGAGATGATGGACTTAAGCTGAAGAAAATCAGCTTGTCGAGACAGCTGCCTCAATCCATCGCCAACTTGACCCGATGCAAGATGGTTTTCCACAGCTCGCGCTTGTTGGCGGCTGTGGACCGACCCCAAGCCGATATCTCACCCAATGTGCGAAAACACCCCTCACACAAGCCGTCGTCTGCATTGACGCGGCAAACAGAAATGCATGGCGTCGGGATATCTTCGCCAGCCATCGACACGGAGTTTGCTAGGGCCGTCAAGCTTTGTATGGCATCTTGCCTGGATAATTTGTTGGGCTGAATATCCACAGCAAGGTCTTCGACTGAGCGCTGAGTCATTGCTTATAGCTTTTCGGTAGTGATTGCGATAACGACGATGGTTTGACCCGCACTGTTCCTTGGCCGTTTGCTTTCATGCCTTTGGTCTTGGCGCCCGCAATATGCTTGGAGGCCAAAAGCTGATCATAGAGTTCTTGTGCGGCTGGCGACAGGGATCGACCCCTGCGGTGGATCAAGCCAACGGTACGGCTGACCACTGGATTCACCAGCGGTACGCTGACAAGAGTGGGATGTCCATCGGGCGGCATGGCTAACCTGGGTACTGCTGCCACGCCCATGCCGGCCTCCACCAAACTGACTAACGTGGAGACATGTTGAGCCTCGCAATACCACCTGGGGCGTGTCGGATGTTCCGTGAGCGCTAGATCAAGTAAAAATCGATTACCACTGTCTTTCGTTACTGACATGTAATCGTAAGCAGACAATTCAGACCAGGTCACTTTCTTCATGCGTGCAAGCGGATGCTCAGTCCTGCAGGCCACTACAAAGGGCTCCTTAAAATCGGTTCGAACACCAAGTCTGGCTCTTGGGCGCCGATGTAGTTGAGCCCAAAATCCGCTTCGTTGCGCAAGATCGTCGTTAAAACTTCGTTAGCGCCCTGGTCGATGATTCTCAAAAGGATTCGTGGATACCGGGCGTGGTAGGCACTGAGAATAGTCGGCAAAAAATACCGGATCGCAGAAGGAATACAAGCCACGGTGACCTCGCCACTCACGTGCGTAGCGACGTCTCGTATACCCATCAAGGACTGCTCAAGACTGTTGAGTAAGTCGCCAGCGCGGTGAGAAAATTCACGGCCTACCGTCGTCATGTCCACCTTACGGGTAGTCCGGTGAAACAGTCGCACGCCCAATGCTGATTCGAGCTTTTCTATGCGCCTGGAAAGCGCAGGTTGCGATAAATGCAGCTCTTCAGCAGCCGCACTGAAACTCCCTAGCTTCGCTACTGAAACAAAAGCACGCAAATCCGGCAAGTCAAAATTCATGTGCCAAACGCATTAATCATAAGATACCTTGCATTTTACACAGCGATGACCTTCAGTCACTATAAGATACTTGCTGTGTTTGCATGTTGCATCTGAATCAGCAAAATCTCCAAGGAGTTCGAATTGAGCCGCATAGTTCACCTTTCCCTTAAAGTTGATGACATTCAAAAATCAGGCAACTTTTACCAAAATATGTTCAATTTTCAGGACACTACCACTAAGAAAACGCGTGACCATACGTCTCGGCACATGACTGACGGCGAGATTGACTTTACTTTGATCCAGTACGACGCAGGCACCACTTCGGCAGAGTCAACGGCGGCCGGTGAAGGTCCCTGTATTCATCATTTCGCCATCGAAGTGGAGGACCTTGAAAAGGCAACTGCCGATATCAAAGCCAATGGTTGCGTTGTGGTGAGCGATCCCGGGGTCATACCCGTCAAATTCCGTGCCCCAGGAGGAACCATCGCAGAACTGGTCGAAATTGGCAGGTACCAGCTCGATAGCGGCGGTAACAAAATCAACCGGATCACGCACATTTCCCTGAAGGTGGAAGACATCCAATCCGTGGGTGATTTTTATATCAAGCTTTTTGGCTTTCGTGACACCGAGACCAAAAAAACGCGTGACCATACGTCGCGACACATGACAGACGGCGAGATCGATTTCACTTTGATCAAGTACGACGCGGGCACCACTTCGGCAGAGTCCAAAGCGTCCGGAGCTGGCCCTTGCATCCATCATTTTGCGGTGGAAGTCGAGGATCTGGAAAAGTCCGCGAAAGACTTGCAGTCGTTCGGCTGTAAGGTCATCAGCGACCCGGGCGTTATTCCGATCAAGTTCCGCGATCCGGGAGGTACCATTGCGGAGCTGGTAGAGATTGGTCGCTATGCCCAATTAGGTCTGGGCCGTCATTAAGACTGCCCTCGCAAGCCATTGGGCAAGCCATTGGGCAAGCCCAATGCTTGCGTTGATGTGCCTCTTACGGCATCAAGGTCTTGAACAATTAAAAATCAGGGAAAACACAATGAGTTCATTCACCAGAAAGGGTGACTTCTGGGCGGGCCTGGTGATGGCCGCGCTGGGTATGTTCGTCGTCACTCAGGCCTATGCCTGGGATTACATGACTGAAGATGGACCTGGCGCTGGATTTTTCCCGCTCTGGTATGGCGCTGTGATGGTGGTTTTATCCCTTTTGCTTGTGGCCGGGGCCGTGCTCAAAGAGGGCGCCAAAGCCAAAGCAGTACGTTGGGACGATATGCGGAGAGCCATGACCTGTTGGATTGCCTTTTCTGTGTGTGTCGGCATCATCAAGTTCGTGGGCTTCATGCTTGCCTTCGGCTTGCTCATCTGGTTCATCATTGCCATCATGTTCGGTCGTCCTCAACGGATTGCTTTGCCTTATGCCATTGGTGGTGCGGTCGGGTTTTACGCGCTCTTTACTTTGGCGCTTGAGCTGCAACTCCCCGTTGGAACATTATTTTAAAAATTAGAACGCACACACAATGGATATTCTGAATGGATTGATGCAAGGTTTTTCGGTCGCTTTGACGCCGATGAACTTGGTCATGTGTTTTTTAGGCTGCTTGTTAGGAACCATCGTGGGCGTGTTGCCGGGTCTGGGCCCGCCTGCCACCATCGCGATGCTATTGCCTCTGACCTTCAAGATGGACCCGACCGGCGCCATGATCATGCTGGCCGGCATTTACTACGGCGCCAAATATGGCGGCTCAACAACCTCCATCCTTCTGAATGTACCGGGCGAATCTTCGTCCGTTGTGACTTGTCTGGACGGTTACCAGATGGCCCGCAAAGGTCGTGCGGGAGCGGCACTGGGCATCAGTGCCATCGCTTCTTTTGTGGCGGGAACCATCGGCACCGTTTTGCTGATGCTGGTGGCCCCGCCACTGGCAAAGCTGAGCCTTGCTTTTAGCTCCCCTGAGTATTTTGCGTTGATGGTGCTTGGCCTGGCAATGGTGGTCCTGTTGGCCGGCGATTCCTTGACCAAGGCTTTGCTGGCAATGACTTTTGGCCTGTGGATCGCCGGAATGGGTACAGACTTGTTTACGGCTACCTCGCGCTTTACCTTCGGCCAGACTGAGCTGCTGGGGGGCATTGACTTCGTTATCGTGGCGATCGGAATTTTTGCCGTGGGTGAAGTGATGGCCAATATGGAGCCTGAAAAACCGCTCGACATGTTGCCTGTACCTAAAGGCCTGAAGAATTTGTTTCCGACCCTGCAGGACTTGAAAGATTGCCGTTTTGCTTTTATGAACGGATCGATCATTGGATTTTTCATTGGGATTCTTCCCGGTGCCGGGGCGACGATTTCTTCCTTTCTTAGCTACGGCCTTGAAAAAGCGGTGTCCAAGCATCCAGAAAAATTTGGGACTGGTGTCATCGAAGGTGTCGCTGCGCCAGAGGGTGCTAACAATGCCGATACGGCAGGTGCCATGGTTCCGCTCCTGACGCTGGGCATCCCCGGCAGCGGCACGACCGCCATTTTGTTGGCTGCGCTGGTGCTTTGGGGATTCAAGCCGGGCCCAATGTTCATTGAAGACAGTCCCGCGATGTTCTGGGGCCTAGTGGCCAGCATGTACATCGGTAATGTCGTATTGCTCATACTGAACCTGCCCCTGGTTGCAGTGTTTGCGCAATTGTTGAGGATGCCGGGCTATGTCATGTATCCCTTGATCCTGGGCGTGTCTATGGTGGGCATTTACACCATCAATTCAAGTATTTTCCAGCTCTGCCTGCTGGCGGTCTTCGGTCTGGTTGGTTACGCGATGAGAAAGCTTGACTTTCCGACGGCCCCATTGGTGCTAGGCTTGGTGTTGGGCGATTCAATGGAAAAAGCGTTGCGTCAATCATTGATGATGTCCCAAGGTGACTTGTCCATTTTGCTGCGTCCCATTCCTGCGGTGCTGCTGAGCATCGCTGCTTTTCTGTTGCTTGTGCCACTTATCAAAAAATTCAATTCGGTACGAGCTCAGGTCATTGATAAAGAAGCCTGAAACCCGTCCACCAACACAACCGGAGACAGCCATGAAACTATCTAAAACTGTTTGTTCACTTGCTATTGCAGCTTTGGCAGGCTTTGCTGGGTTTGCACATGCCCAGTGGAAACCAACCAAGCCGATCGAAATAATCGTGCACACGGCGCCCGGGGGAGGCAATGACTTGCTCGCACGCGCCATGGTCCAAATGCTGGAAAAAGAAAACTTGTTGCCCGTTCGCATGCAGGTTCTTAACCGACCTGGCGGGAATGGCGCAGTGGCGGCTGCTGCCATCGCAGAAAAAAAAGGCGAACCACACACACTGGGCGTGGTCTCGAGCGCCTGGATCGCTAATGCTCTTGTCACCCGTGAGGCCAAGGTGACCTTGCACGACCTCACCCCGGTCGCAGGTCTGTTGCAAGAGCCCGCACTGATTGCCGTGCGTTCTGACTCCCCGTTCAAAACACTCAAAGAGTTCATCGAGGTCGCCAAAGCCAAACCCGGGACACTCAAACAGTCAGGTGGTTCAGTCACATCGCGCGACAACATCATTCGCCAGACACTGCAACACAGCACCGGGGCCAAATGGGCGTTCGTTTCGTTTCCAGGCGGTGGTGAGCGCCTGGCAGCCTTGCTTGGCGGTCACGTCGACATGATGGTGATTGAGCCTCAAGAAGCCGGTGAGCAGATTCGTGCCGGAAAACTCCGCGTATTGACTCAAATCTCTGACAAGCCGCTCTCAGGTTTTCCGAACGTTCCGAATCTGAAGCAGTCTGGATTCGACGTCGGATCTACGCCACAAATCCGCGCCGTGATGGCTCCACCGGATTTCCCGAAAGATGCGCTGGCTTATTACGAAGATCTGTTCTTAAAGTTGAGCAAGACGGGTTCTTGGAAAAAATACGTTGATGATTACCAGTTAGAAGACAGCTACATGAACGGTGCCGCGTTGGGCAAAACCATCGCCGCCATTGAAAATGATCTAAGAAATCAGTATCAACAAGCCGGCGTCAAGACGGTCCGATAAGCTTCCCCCGGCATGATGGCAGCCGCGCGGCTGCGCTTACCAGGCTTAGGGTTGGCCTGCGTGCTGGCCCTGGCTGCAACTTTTGTGTCGACCACGCACGGCGGGCCGCAGATGCTCTACGCCTTGCTGCTGGGCGTGGCCTTTCATTACCTCAGCAAGAATGCGCAGACGCTGCCGGGCATCGAGTTCTGCAGCCGCAGCCTGTTGCGGCTGGGGGTCGGGTTGCTGGGCGCTCGCATCACGGCAAGTCAGATTGCCGGCCTGGGGTGGATCACTGCCGCCATCGTGGTGTTGGCGGTGATATCGACCTTGCTGTTCGGCTACGCGATAGCCCGACGACTAGGCATGACGCACGCGCAAGGGGTACTGTCGGGTGGTGCTGTGGCCATCTGCGGCGGCTCGGCCGCACTTGCGATTTCAGCCGTGCTGCCTCGCGACAAAGAAAGTGAACGCTTCACGCTGATGGTGGTAGTGACGGTCACCGTTTTATCAACCATCGCCATGGTGCTCTACCCCCTGATCACCCGGCTTCTGAACCTGCCGCCCGAACTCGCCGGTCTCTTTTTGGGCGGAACCATTCATGACGTGGCACAGGTTGCTGGAGCCGGGTATATGTTAAATAACGAAACAGGCGACTACGCTGTGACCATCAAGCTGTTTCGCGTGTCGATGCTTGCGGTGGTCGTGCTGGTGATTTCGGCCATGTTCCGCAGACAGCGGGAGATCAGCGAAAAAAACGATGCTGTTTCGCCGCAAAGACTCGTGCCCTGGTTTTTATGGCTTTTCATTGTCCTGGTCGTGCTCAATTCTGCAGGCGGCATGCCAGCCCCCGTGCAAGATGGGTTGAACTGGATTTCGCGGGCCTGTCTGGTCGTGGCCATCGTCGCTCTGGGCATGAAAACTTCCGTTCAAGAGCTCCGGTCTTTTGGCTGGCGTCCGTTGGTGATGCTGCTGTCCGAGACCGTATGGATGGCGGCTTTGGTCCTGACCCTGATCCTGGCCGGAGCAGCGGCATGAGCCTGTGGCAGCCAAACCGTCAAGTCGACTACATCGAGGCGACCGCGTTGAAACAGGAACTCGCCAGCGCGGACGAACTGGCCTTGCTGGATGTGCGAGAGCAAGGGCAGTATGGCGAAGGGCATCCATTTCATGCGGTGAACTTGGCCTATAGCCGGCTCGAGTTTGAAGCCCGCCGGCTGCTACCCAATCCGGCTGTTCAGATCGTGCTTGTGGACGACGGCAGCGGCGACACACTGGCCCTGCGCGCCGCCCGTCGGCTACAGGCGCTAGGTTACGAGAATGTTCGCGTTCTCAAGGACGGCACACAAGGCTGGCAGGCTGCAGGTTACACCCTGTTCAAGGGCGTGCATGTGCCTTCAAAAACCTTTGGGGAACTCGTCGAGATCCAATGCCATACGCCGAGGATCTCCGCCAAGGATCTGAACGCCATGATTGAGCGTGGCGATGACATCATCGTGCTGGATGGACGCCCGCGCAGCGAGTACGCCAAGATGACGATTCCAGGCGCGGTGTGCTGCCCCAATGCCGAACTCGCCTACCGGCTACACCGTCTCGCCCCTGAACCGAGCACGACCGTTGTCGTGAACTGCGCAGGCCGCACCCGCAGCATCATCGGCGCACAGTCTCTGATCAACTTGACGGCTCGCCCCCGCATCTTCGCGCTTGAAAACGGTACCCAGGGGTGGTTTCTAAACGACTATCCACTGGAGCTGAACAGCGACCGGTTCTATCCAGAAGTCTCTGCAGCCGACAGTCCTTTGGCCGACGTCAGGCAAAAAGCTGCTGACCTGGCCCTGGCGTGCGGGGTCAAGCGCATCACGGCCGATCAGTTCAGGCTTTGGCGCCTCGACCCCACCCGCACCACGTATTTTTTTGACATTCGAACACCTGAAGAGTTTGCAGGAAACCCAACCCCTGGGGCGCGTCATGCCGAAGGCGGTCAACTGGTGCAGGGAACCGATCTTTACGTCGCTGTCCGCCATGCTCGCGTCGTTCTCTTCGACACCGACGGCATTCGTGCGCCTTTGATCGGCAGCTGGCTGGCTCAAATGGGCTATGAGACTTGCTTGCTCGCAAGCGATGAGGCATTGAGCGCGGACGAGATCAAGCCCTTGCACGATGACAAGCAGGAGACGACGCTATTGCCGGAGCTCAAGCCCGACGAATACGGCGCTTTAGACGGCGCTGTCATCACGATCGACCTGCGCCCGAGCATGGCGTTTCGCGCCGGGCATATCCGGGGCTCGGTCTGGTCGACGCGTAGCCGTCTTCGCGCTTGTGTCGATGCGCAGAGCGCCCTGATGGGTCAAGCGTCAGCGCCCATTGTTCTGGTGGCCAGTCATCCAGGTATTGCCGCCCTTGCAGCGAGTGAATTGAGCGCCGCGCAGCTGCAGCGCAGCCGATGCATCATCGCCGATTCAGCCACTTTGGCACGATACGGACCCAACATAGA
>CANIDW010000014.1 GCA_947466165.1 Comamonadaceae bacterium
CTAGCCTCCCTGGTTGGAACACCTTACCTGCCCAAAGTCAAAGGTGGTGTGCTGTTTATTGAGGATGTCAACGAGCACCCTTACCGGGTTGAGCGCATGCTGAGCCAGCTGCTGCACGCAGGTGTGTTTGCACAGCAAAAAGCCATTGTTTTTGCCCAATTCAGCAACTACAAACTGGTGCCACACGACAAGGGCTTTAAGCTGGCGAGCGTGGTGCAGTGGTTGCAGTCCCAGGTCAAGGCGCGCGTGCTGACCGGCTTGCCCTTTGGTCATGTGCCCACCAAAGTGTTGCTTCCGGTGGGTGCTTCCGTGAGCTTGCTGGTGGAAGGGCGTGACGCCTTTTTGCTATGGGGTCACACGCACTGAATAAGAAGTCAATAAGCGGCGTGCTTACTTGACCAGCAGAACGGGTACTTCGGCGTCTGTCAAAACCCGCTGTGCCACGCTTCCCATGACAGCACGCCCCAGCAAACCATGGCCGTGTGTGCCCATCACGATCATGTGGGCTTTTTCGCGGCGTGTCGCATTCAGCACTTCATTGGCTGCTGAGCCAATCACCCAGATCGCTTTGTATTTGATTTTGTGCTTGGCGAGGAAGCGTTCAATGGGCTTGAGTACTTTGCCGGCCTCATCGGCGTGGTAGTCATTGACAGTTGCCGCACCCACCATGCGCTTGACGCGCGCTGGAATCGGCGCTTGCACATTCAACACCAGCAATTCATCAGACGGGCCACACAGACCTTCATGCGTCACTAAAAACGCCAGGGCTTTTTTGGTGTAAATGCTGCCATCGACAGCCATCAAGAGTTTCATTTTTGTCCCGGAAGTTAAAAATCAGGTTGTTGTGCAGGATGGCTTCAGTATTCAGTGGCGTTCGGCCTCTTTGTTCTGACTGGAGCGCAGCACCAGCACGGGCACCGGTGACAGACGGATGATCTGCTCCGCACCGCTGCCCATGAGCACACGGCCGAGTCCCCGGCGTCCGTGTGTGCCGACGACCATCAGATCTGCGTTAAAGCGGGTGGCCGAATCAGCCACTACCTCAGCAAGACGTTCACCAAAGTTGTCGAACAACTGCGTGTCCGCCTGCACGCCCTCAGCCCGTGCCAGCGCCAGCGCGTCGTCTAAAATTTTTCTTCCACTTTGGCGCATCACTTCAATGACATCCCCTGAATACGCACCATAGGGATCGGCGGTCATGGGTGTCAAACCTTCGACCACATGGACCAGGTGCACACAGCCCTTTGACTCCCGGGCCATTTCCAATGCTGTCATCAATGCCTTTTGAGCTGTTTCGCTGCCGTCGACTGGAACCACGATACGTTTGTACATAGCTTTCTCCTGTTGTTGTTATCAAGTGTCAGCCACGGCACGTGCACCTGACTTGATATGCATCAACAGTTCGCTATGAAGGCTAGGAAGTCAGCCCGGGCCATATGCCGGGCATGTTGTCATTGGGGCTTAAGAGGTGAGCGCTTTAGCTTCCCATGCCCAGCGCCAACTCGGTGCCCTGCTTGATGGCGCGTTTAGCGTCGAGTTCAACCGCTTGATCAGCGCCGCCTATGAGGTGGACGCTGCAGCCAGCTTCCAGCAGTTCGGCTTGCAGTTCGCGTTGCGGGTTTTGACCGGCACACAGCACCACGGTGTCGGCAGGTATCAGCATGTCTTTGTCGTCCACCGTGATGTGCAGGCCGGCGTCGTCAATCTTGCGGTAACTCACGCCGTTGAGCATTTCAACATGCCGGTTTTTCAGCGAGGTGCGGTGAATCCAGCCTGTGGTTTTGCCCAGACCCTCACCGACTTTGCCAGTCTTGCGTTGCAGCAAAAAGAGCTTGCGCGGGCTTTTTTCAATCACTGCAGCCTGCAAGCCGCCCCGACTGCGGTATTGGGTGTCCACGCCCCATTCAGCAAAAAACTTGTCCTTGTCCAGGCTGGGGCTGATGCCGGAGTGCAAGAGGTATTCAGCCGTGTCAAAACCGATGCCGCCGGCGCCGATCAAGGCCACGGTCTTGCCCACTTGGCACTTGTCCCGAAGTACATCCAGGTAACCCACCACCTTGGGGTGCCCTATGCCTTCGATGTCAGGCTCACGCGGGCTCACGCCAGTGGCCAGCACCACTTGTTTGAAGCCGGCTGCCATCAAGTCTTTGGCACTGACGCGCTTGTTCAGCTTCAAGGAGACGCCTGTCAGCTCGATCTGCCGGCCAAAGTAACGCAGGGTTTCGTGAAACTCTTCTTTGCCGGGCACTTGTTTGGCCACGTTGAATTGACCACCGATTTCGCTGGCGCCATCAAACAATGTCACATCAAAGCCGCGCCTGGCGGCCGTGGTGGCAAAAGCCAGACCGGCCGGCCCTGCGCCCACCACGGCAATACGTTCTTTGGACGGGGCAGGGGTTTCAATCATCAGCGTCTCGTTGCAGGCGCGCGGATTGACCAGGCAGGAGGTGAGCTTGCCGCCAAAGGTGTGGTCCAGGCAGGCCTGGTTGCAGGCTATGCAGGTGTTGATTTCGTCGGCTTTGCCAAGAGCCGCTTTGTTGACAAATTCGGCATCGGCTAGGAAAGGGCGGGCCATGGAGACCATGTCAGCCATGTCGTCGGCCAAAATCTGTTCCGCGATTTCGGGCGTATTGATGCGGTTTGTGGCGACTACCGGAATGCCGACCTTGCCCTTGAGTTTTTGCGTCACCCATGCAAAGGCAGCTCGGGGCACTTTGGTTGCAATGGTCGGAATCCGGGCTTCATGCCAGCCAATGCCGGTGTTCAAAATGCTCACGCCTGCAGCTTCCAGTGCCTGGGCCAGTTGCAGCACTTCTTCATGGGTAGAGCCGCCCTCAACGAGGTCGAGCATTGAAAGGCGAAAGATGATGATGAAATTAGGTCCCACTTTGGCGCGTGTGCGCCGAACGATTTCGATTGGAAATGCGATACGGTTTTCATAGCTGCCACCCCAGGCGTCTTCGCGCTGGTTGGTTTGTGTGGCAATGAACTCGTTGATCAAGTAGCCTTCAGAGCCCATGATTTCTACGCCGTCGTAGCCTGCGCTTTGGGCCAGATAGGCGGCATTCACATAGTCTTCAATCGTCTGCTCGATCTCTTCGCCTGTCAGCGCATGCGGGCGAAACATATTGATAGGGGCCTTCAAGGCGCTGGGAGCCACCAAATCAGGGTGGTAGGCATAGCGTCCGAAATGCAGGATCTGCATGGCGATTTTCCCGCCGGCTTCATGCACAGCCTGGGTCACCACTTTGTGTTTGTCGGCTTCTGCCTGGGTCGTCATGCGGGCGCCACCGGGCATGGGGCGGGCACGGTCGTTCGGTGCAATGCCGCCTGTAACGATCAAGCCGACGCCACCTTTGGCTCGTTCTGCATAAAAAGCGGCCATGCGCGCAAAGCCGTCTTTGGCTTCTTCCAGACCCACATGCATGGATCCCATGATCACGCGGTTTTTCAAGGTCGTGAAGCCCAGGTCCAAGGGGGCAAGCATGTGGGGGTAGGCGGTCATCTCAGGCTTCCTTGGAAATCAAACATCAGCTTGGCGATTCATTAAAAGATCGTCAAGATTTTAGTTAACATAATATACATCGTAGAGCTAAAATCCAAAGGTCAAATCACCATTTACCTCTAGGCTGAAGCCGCAGGATGGCTCCTGAAATGAGTGCCTGAGCATCAACCCGGTTGCCACTCCGGGCAAAATCCAGGGCATTGAGACCTTGTTCATTTTTTAGAAGTGGCTCAGCGCCTTCATCCAACAAAAGTTTAACAGCGCCGGTGCTGCCGTACTGGGCCGCCATCATCAAAGGCGTTGTGCCGTTGGGCGATTCGGCGTTCACAAAAGCATGGTGGTCGAGTAAGAGCCGGATAATTTCAGCGTCGCCATGGGTGGCCGCGTAATGAAGCGGTGTCCAGCCGGCCTTGTTCACATCAGCGTCTTTGCTGATCAATAGCTTGACCAGGGCCACATGGCCTTTGAGAGCCGCATACATCAGGGCACTTTCGCCGGCCTGATTTAGAAAATTCAGGTCCGTGCCCTTGGCTTCAATCAGCACTTGCGCCACTTTCAGTGAAGGCTCGGCAATGGCCATGATGAGCCCATGTCGAGCCTCAGGATCCAGGGTGTTAGGGTCAAATCCGCGTTGAATCAAGCTTTGAACTGTACGTGCGTCATCTTGCTTGACGGCCTTGAAAAAGTCTTCGTAAGAACCGGCTTGGCAAAGAGAAAACCCATACAAAACAATAGCAAAAAGACCATACTTAAAGTAATTTAGAGGATTTTTCATGCGCTGATTGAACCCGATTCAGTGGCTGCCAGATCGCAAAAAAAGCTGTTCAAAATTCATACTGGTAGCCAAGGCAACCGTCTCCATCGGCAAGCCTTTGAGCTCTGCAATTTGCTGGGCCACCAGGGGAACATAAGAAGGATTGTTGGTTTTACCGCGGTAAGGCATGGGTGCCAGATAGGGGCTGTCGGTCTCAATGAGCATGCGGTCCATGGGCACAAAAGCGGCCACGTCTCGCAAGTCAGCTGCGTTTTTGAAGGTCAAAATACCTGAAAAAGAGATGTAAAAACCCAGGTCTAAGGCAGCACGAGCGACTTCCTGGCTCTCCGTAAAACAATGAAAAACGCCACCGGCAGACCCGCTTGCGGCGTCTTCGCCCTCCTCTTTCAAGATATCCAAAGTGTCTTTGGAGGCGCTTCGGGTGTGAATGATCAAGGGTTTGGCGCATTGCCTAGCGGCACGGATATGAATCCTAAAGCGCTCACGCTGCCAGGCCATATCAAGCACACTGCGCCCGTTCAAGCGGAAGTAATCCAGCCCGGTTTCACCAATACCGACCACCTTGGGCAATGCCGCACGGCTCAAAAGATCGTCCAGCAGGGGTTCGCGCACCCCTTCGTTGTCCGGGTGAACGCCGGCGGTGCACCAAAAATTATCGTAAGCCAGGGCCAGGGCATGCACCTCGTCAAATTCTTCGAGTGTGGTGCAGATCACCATCGCACGATCAACGCCGGCGTTCTGCATGGCCACACGGATCTGCGCCAGATCACCTTTGAGCTCCGGAAAATTAAGATGGCAATGCGAATCTGTGAACATCAAAAAATCAAAAAAGGTTCTGGTCCAGCCCTAGCGGGTATTGAGCGCCAGACTGGCGCGGCTGACCAACGCCTCCAGCATCAAGCCGGGGTTGTAAGGATGCTCGACGGTGCGGCTGGTGATGGCCAACTCTTTGGACCAGGACGCCAAGGCAAACAGACTGGCAGGGCTGGGCGCAGGCAAAACGGCTTCGCTGCCGGGCCGGTGTGCAGGCAAAGGCAGGTCTTCCCTGCTGAAAAAACGCGGTTTCGCTCCGAGTTTGACCGTCCACATGTCGTGGCAGAGCTTTTGCAGGGCATCGACCACCACGGGCGGTGCCCAATCGGCAAAAGCACTGACATCGCCGCGTGCCATGGCTTTGGGCAGGGCGCGCCAATCGCGCGCAGCTTGTGCAAAAGCGCCGCCGCGCACCCATTGCAGCGCATCCGCAGGACGGCCACCCGCCGCTGCGAGCAAGACACGCAAATCATCCGGTTCGGGTGAAGCTGCTTGGCTGGCCGCCTTGGTGGCCTTCAGGCTTTTGACACCCTCCTCGCCGTCTGCAACTGGCGCGGCAGGCTGGGCAGAGGTCTGGGTCAACCAGGCCAGACTCTCATCAAAGCCGGGCCAGCGCATGGTGTGCGTCTGGCAGCGGCTGCGGATGGTGGGCAGAAGTTGCTGCGTCGCCTCGGTCGCCAGCACAAACTTGACCTCGCCGGGCGGCTCTTCAAGGGTCTTGAGCAAGGTGTTGGCCGTGATGGCGTTCATGCGCTCTGCCGGAAAAACCAGCACCACCTTGGTGTCGCCGCGCGAGCGTGTGAACTGCGTGAAGCTGACCGCTTCGCGGGCAGCATCGACCTTGATTTCTTTGCTGGGTTTGCGTTTTTTAGCGTCCAGTTCTTCCTGGGTTTTCTGGTCCAGCGGCCAGCCTAATTCCAAAAAAAGCGTTTCAGGCATGAGCATGCACAGGTCAGCATGGGTGTGCACATCCACCGCGTGGCAACTGCCGCAGTGCCCGCAGGCACCTTGTGGGCTGGGGGCTTCGCACAACCAGGCCCTGGCCAAAGCCAGCGCCAGTTCAAACTGCCCCAGACCCGAGGGCCCGCTCAAAAGCCAGGCATGACCGCGTTGCGACAGCAGGCTTTGCAGCTGGTCTTGCAGCCAAGGTGCCAGTGCAGGGGCGGCAGTCGCGGGTGTGCTGATGCTCACGCCAGCCAGCCTTTGGCCACAAATACCGCCAAGACCTCTTGCCAGACCGCAGGCTGTGTTTGGGCGGCATTGATTCGTGCAAAGCGCGCAGGTTCAGCCTTGAGCCGGCGGGCATATCCTTGTGCTACACGCTGAAAAAAAGCCAGCGGCTGCGACTCAAATTTGTCCGGCACACGGGCACCAGCCAGTCGTTTGGCCGCCTCTTCGGGTGACAGGTCAAACCAGACTGTTAGAGCAGGCTGCACCAGCGCTGGCTGAGATGGGCTTGTTTGCACCATGCGCTCGAGCTGGCTCAGCACCTCTTCATCAAAACCGCGGCCACCGCCCTGGTAGGCAAAAGTCGCGTCTGTGAAACGGTCGCACAAAACCACATCGCCCCGCGCCAGCGCAGGCAGGATGACGCAGTCAAGATGGTCACGGCGGGCCGCAAACATCAGCAAGGCTTCGGTCAAAGGGTCCATCGCATCCTGCAGCACCAGGGAACGCAGTTTTTCGGCCAGCGGAGTGCCGCCGGGCTCTCGAGTCAGCGTAACGGCCCTGCCCTGTGCCTTGAAGGCTTGTGCCAAGGCACTGATGTGGGTGGACTTACCCGCACCGTCAATGCCTTCAAAGCTGATGAAAAGGCCGGGCTGCATGCTCACGGTTCATCGACCCCGTATGTATTTGTTGACGGCACGGTTGTGCTCCTCCAGCGTGGCGCTGAACTGGCTGCTGCCATCGCCCCGGGCCACAAAGTACAAGGCAGCGGTGCGTGCCGGCTGCACGGCAGCCAGCAGCGCGGCGCGCCCGGGCATGGCAATGGGCGTAGGGGGCAAACCGCCGCGGGTGTAGGTGTTGTAAGGCGAGTCGGTCAAAAGATCACGCTTGCGCAGATTGCCGTCAAAGGCATCACCCATGCCGTAAATCACAGTGGGGTCCGTCTGCAGCAGCATGCCTATGCGCAAACGGTTGCTGAAAACACCGCCTATGGTGGCCCGGTCGCCGGGTTTACCGGTTTCTTTTTCGACAATGCTGGCCAAAATCAGAGCCTGCTCTGCCGTTTGCAGCGGTGTGTCCGGGCTGCGCTGCGACCAGGCGCTTGCCAGCCGTTTGTCCATGGCACGCGCGGCGCGTTGGAGAACGGCCAGATCGCTGCTGCCTTTGGCGTAGGTGTAGGTGTCCGGAAAAAAACGACCCTCGGGGTGCACACCGGGTTTCCCGATTTTGGCCATGATCGCTTCAGCACTCATGCCCTGCGTGTCAGGGCGCAGCTGCTCGGCGCTTTGCAGGGCCGTGAGAACCTGCTTGAAGTTCCAACCCTCGGGCAGGCTGATCGTTTTGAGGGTTTCTTCCCCACGCACCAGCATGCGCAGCAAGCTGCGAGGGGTGGTTCCGGGGGTGACTTCGTAGCTGCCGGCGCGAATCTGGCGGGACTGACCTGACAGGCGAAACCAGCCATAAAGCCAGTTGGAAGAGGTTTGCACGCCACTGGCGACCACGGCCTGCGCCAACTCACGGCCACGCGTGCCCGGCTCTATCTCCAGGTCCACCACCTGGCTGCCACGCAAAGGCTGCAGCGTCAGCGGAGCGTTGAGCCACCACAGCGCTGCGCTGGAAAAAAGCAGGCCAACGGCCAACACCAGCATGAACAAACCCGACAGGACACGACGCACCAGAGGACCACCTTAGTCAATGACATCACTAAACCCCGTTGGCTATGATAATTCAGCCATGCCTACATCAACATCCGCAGCGACCCCGACCCCGCCAGCCTGGAGCTTCTCGGGCCAGCTTGAACTCCATCACATGGGCGTGATTCGCGTGGCAGGTGCTGACGCCGCCACTTTTTTGCAGGGCCAGCTGACCCAGGACGTGCTTCAGGCCAGCCTTCATGAGGCCAGACTCGCGGCTTTTTGCAATGCCAAAGGGCGCATGCAAGCCAGCTTTGTCGTCTTTAAACGCAGCCCTGAAGAATTGCTCCTGGTTTGCAGCCGCGACTTGCTGGCCACCACGCTAAAGCGCTTGTCAATGTTTGTGTTGCGCGCCAAAGCCCAACTCAGTGACGCCACCTCGGAGTTCAGCCTGATCGGTCTGATGGGTGACGCGGTCGCCGCGCTGGGCGCAGACGGCCGGCAGACCTGGTCTAAAACCGAGGCCGGACCGGCCAGTGTTGTGGTTTTGCCCACGGGCGCAGGTGTACTGCGTGCTTTGTGGTGCGCGCCGGCCGGTACGCCCCCACCTGCTGGCCCGGCCATCACACCGCAAGCCTGGGCCTGGGTCAGTGTGCGATCAGGAGTTGCCATGCTCTCGCAGCCTATTTTTGAAGCATTTGTGCCGCAAATGCTGAACTACGAATCGATTGGCGGCGTGAGCTTCAAAAAAGGCTGCTACCCCGGCCAGGAGGTGGTCGCCCGAAGCCAGTTTCGCGGCACGCTCAAGCGACGCGCCTACCTGGCCCATTCCGATGCAGCATTGTCCAGCGGGCAGGAAATTTTTCACAGCATAGACCCCGGGCAACCCTGTGGTCTGGTGGCCGCCGCCTGCGCTGCGCCCGATGGCGGCTGCGACGCGATCATTTCCATTCAAACCTCTGCAGCAACCAGCGGCAGTCTGCACGCCGGCTCGGCCGGTGGGGCCACACTCAGCTTGCTGCCACTGCCCTACCCCTTGCTTGAAGACATTTAAGCGCTGAGCATGTGCCTGCTGGCTTTAGCGATTGGCGCCTCTGAACGCTGGCCCCTGGTGCTGGCATCCAACCGGGACGAGCACCGCGCGCGGGCGACGCTGCCGCTGACCCGCTGGACCAGCGATCAGGGGACCACAGTGATTTCCGGCCGCGACCTGCTCGCCGGTGGCACCTGGCTGGGCTGCACGCCCCAAGGCCGCGTGGCCATGCTGACCAACGTGCGTGAAGCAACGCCCTTACCCGCTCGATTAAGCCGGGGTGACTTACCCTTGCAGTGGTTAAACGGACAAATCAGCGCAACAGATTTTTTGGCGCGACACGACCCGCGCGACTATGGCGGCTGCAACCTGATCATCGGCGACTATGCGAGTGCCCAATGGCATTGGGCCAGCAACCGTGAATTCCAAGACAAAGGTGCTGGTCCAACGCATATCCAGCCCAGCAAGGGCTGGCACAGCCAAATGTTGAAGCCCGGGATTTACGGAATGTCTAATGCATTTTTAGACACGCCCTGGCCCAAAACGCTGGCGCTGAAATCCGCCATGCAGCGTGCGCTGAACAAAGCCATGGCCAGCGGCAATGAATCTGACTTGCTAGATCCCCTTTGGGCGGCATTGGCCAGCACTGAGCGCGCTGCATTAAACCAATTACCAGACACCGGAGTGCCTGTCAGCCAGGAGCATGCGCTGTCCAGCGCTCTGGTCGACATACCGGAGAGGGCCTACGGCACCCGAAACAGCAGTTTGCTGTGGATACAGACCGGACAGACACCGGCCGATTGCATCGCGTCGCTTTATGAAAAATCATGGCCAGGGGATACCGTTCGCCTGCAGTGGTCGCTGGCGGCTTAAATCACCGCCCAGCAGACTCAAAGACATTTTGATGTGGGCCAAATCGTCTTCTTCGAAGACATTGCCATACGCCAGGTAACCCAGCTTTTCATAAAAACTACGCGATGTGCATTGCGCATGCAGCTTCACCATGGTGTCGCCACGTTGCGCAGCCAGCGCCTGCAAAGCCCGCAGCACGCCGGTTCCCAAACCGGTTCCGCGCAAACTTCGTTTGACAGCCACGCGGCCTATTTTGGCCTGGTCGTTTTCGCTGGGCAGCAGCCTGCCGGTGGCCACCACCTGTCCCATGCCGTTGTAAGCCACCACGTGCATGGCGTGGGAGTCATGCAAATCGACCTCTGACTCCAGCGCAATGCCTTGCTCTTCCACAAAAACCTCTATGCGCAGCTCCAAAGCGTCATCACTGAGCTCATCCCAACTGCCAGCCCTGTAGCTCACGACCGGCAGGCCGGCCTCAAAGTCCTCGATCACCTTGCGAAAATCAGCCGGCACCGGGATCGGGCGCTGGTTGACTGGGTTGGCAAAAACGAGGATTTGCTCGCAGCTCACCAGCAATTCATCACCCAGAAAAACGGCCCCTTCTACATCGATCGCAGAGTTGCCGATACGGGCGCATCGCAAACGGACATCGAGCAAGTCATCGCAATGCCCCGGGGCAAAGTACTCCAAGCTGAACTTTTTGACATACAGCTCTGCGCCCAGCTGGGCCATGGACTGTTCGTAGGGCAATGACAGCGATCGCCAATATTCAGTCGCTGCCGCGTCAAAATACTTCTGGAATTGCGCATTCAAAACAACTCTGTGCGCATCAACTTCAGCCCCGCGGACCCGCTGCTTGTGAGAGAAACGAAAATTCTGTTTTGCCCCTATCACGGACTTAGGCGTCATTGAACAGATCTTTTCTTACTGTTTAGAGAATTTAAAAAAATGACTGATTTCGAAGGCCGGTATTGCATGCCTCAGGCTTTTAGAAAGCATACTTATCATGCGCCCGATTAATTCAGTTGGTTCTAAGTGTAACTACGCAGTATTTATTTATACATATTGGTAACAAATGCCATTCTGGCGATTTAAAGCAAAAGATCAAAACCAGGGAAAGCCATGGCTCAAATCAACTACATCACCCTGATTCAGTTTGAACCCGGCGCAGTCAAGCTGCTGCGCCAGGAGTGCCAGCGCGTGGGCATCACGCGGCCGCTGATCGTCACCGATGCCGGTGTCAAGGCCGCTGGCGTGCTGCAAAAAGTGCTTGATGTCTTGGACGGCTTGCCGCTCAGCGTCTTTGACCAGACCCCATCCAACCCGACCGAAGCCGCCGTGCGCGCAGCCGTCGCGATGTATGACGCAGGCCGTTGCGACGGCCTGATTGCCGTGGGCGGCGGCAGCGCCATCGACTGCGCCAAGGGCGTGGCGATTCTGGCCACCCATGAGGGCCCGCTCAAGACCTACGCCACCATTGAAGGCGGCTCGCCCAAAATCACCGAGCGCGTGGCGCCCCTGATTGCCGTGCCCACCACCAGCGGCACCGGCAGCGAGGTCGCACGCGGCGCCATATTGATCGTGGACGACCGCCGCAAGCTGGGCTTTCATTCCTGGGGCCTGGTGCCCAAAGCCGCCATCTGCGACCCCGATCTCACGCTCGGCCTGCCGCCCGGCCTGACGGCCGCCACCGGCATGGACGCCATCGCGCACTGCATGGAAACCTTCATGGCCCCGGCCTTCAACCCGCCGGCCGACGGCATCGGCCTCGATGGTCTGGAGCGCGGCTGGGCCCACATTGAGCGCGCCACCCGCAACGGGCAAGACCGCGAGGCTAGGCTGAACATGATGAGCGCCTCCATGCAAGGCGCCATGGCCTTTCAAAAAGGCCTGGGCTGCGTGCATTCGCTCAGCCACAGCCTGGGCGGGGTCGATCCGCGCCTGCACCACGGCACCCTGAACGCCATGTTCTTGCCAGCAGTAGTGCGCTTCAATGCCTCAGCCGAGTCCATGCAAAAAGACCGCCGCCTGGATCGCATGGCCCGCGTCATGGGACTGGCCTCGGGCAGCGATATTCCACAAGCCATTCAGGCCATGAACGCCCGGCTCGGTCTGCCCACAGGCTTGGCGGCCATGGGCGTGACGCCCGATCTGTTTGATCGCGTGATTGCCGGCGCCCTGGCCGACCACTGCCACAAGACCAACCCGCGCGTCGCCACGGCTGACGATTACCGGGCGATGCTTCAAGCATCTATGTGAACCAGTTTGGCAGCTGGTGCACTAGAGTCAAAGTGGCTTGACTTGGCCCATGTCCGGCTTGAGCAGCCATTCCTGAAATTCATCGGCCAGTTGCTCGCTGGCCTTGGCGGCGGCGGTCCAGGCTTTCACGCGGCCGGGCAAATCGTTGCCGTAATGCGTGAAGTCGCTGCGGTCGGGCAGCTTGCCCTTGGGCAGGCTTTGGACCCATTCAGGGTTGGGCGCGAGCAGCAGCATGTTGTCCAGGAAATCAGTGGCGCCGTGCCGCCACTTCAGGCTTTTGTCGAGCCAGCCGGGCACCACGGCTTGCTGGAAATGCGGGTAAAGCACCAGGCCGGCGCCGGTATTCGATTCGTCGCGCGGCGCATGGGCATAGTCCAGGTGCAAGTGGTAGTCGGTGATGCCTCCGTCCCAATACGCACCTGGCGGTGCGCCGGAAATGTCGTGCACCGCGCGCAGCACAAAAGGAATCGAGCAGCTGGCTTGCAGGGCCGGGTTGAAGTTGGCCTCAGTCAGCTGAATTTGCCGGGTGCGGTAGTCATCCGTGGCAAAAGGCAGCGGCGCACAGGCCGCACCGGGCTCACCCGATACGGGCGCTGAAAACACCACGCGCTCCAACCAAGCGCCCATGGCTTTGCGACTGACCACATTGGTCAAGAACGCTGCGCCATAGCCCAAGGGCGTACCTATCGCGTGTTCGCGGCTGAGCACATGGCGGCCGCGCGAGGTCACGACATGCAGCCGGTACCGCGGGTGTTGCAGCACCTCATCAATACGGCCGCCGTAAAACGCCTTCAGGCTCTGGCCAAACTTCTGGCTGACAAAGTCGGCGCTGGGGCGCTTCTGGCCGGGCTGCAGTTCGTAGTGCTGGCCAATATAGTCACGCTCCAGCCGCTCAAAGGCTTGCACCGGATCGTTCAGGCAGGCCGTGGCCATGCGCCAGGCGCCAATCGAGGCGCCCACCAGATGCACAGGCTGCGCGGATTGCGTCAACCACTGCCCAAAAATAAAGCGGTCCAGCGGCCCGAGGATCAGCCCCTTGGGGCCGCCAGCCGCGCCAGGCACCACGCCGATGTCTTGCGGCCGCAAGCCGTTTTGCTCGATGTGGCGGCGCGCGGTGGGGCCGGCGTGAAGGCGAAGGGCTTTCAAGCGCAGGGCTCCGGCGGTTTATTTCTTCAAGTCCTGCAGCTTGGCAAAGGCCGAGGCCATGGCGCTGCCCTGCCCTGCGGGTTCGGGCCGCTGGCTGTAGCCTTGGTTATGGCCTTGGTTATGGCCTTGACTCGCGTTGCGGTTCGGTGCGCGTTCGCCGCGGGCGGCGCCTTCGA
>CANIDW010000015.1 GCA_947466165.1 Comamonadaceae bacterium
CATCATGGGCCACACTCAAGTGCAGAGAATGGATCACGACATGGCGCGCTTCGCGCTCCACCTCTTGCCCGGCGCGCGCATATTCATACAGCGCCTTGCCGTCTTTTTTAAGGGCTGAGTACATGGGCGGTACTTGCGACTGCTCCCCAGAGAACTGCTGCGTCAGTCGTTCCAGCAACTCAGGGGTGATCTGCGGTACATCGCGGGTTTCGATCACATCGCCTTCCGCATCGGCCGTGCTTGTCTTTTGCCCGAGCAGCAGAACGGCCTCGTAGGTTTTGTCGGCTTCCAGCTGCATCTGGCTGAACTTGGTGGCCGCACCAAAGCAAAGAGGTAACACGCCGGTAGCCAGCGGGTCCAGTGTGCCGGTGTGACCGGCTTTTTCGGCGCGCATCAACCACTTGGCTTTTTGCAAAGCCTGGTTGCTGGACAAACCCAAAGGCTTGTCGAGCAAAAGCACGCCGTGAACGGGACGTCGCTTTATTTTCTGACGAGGGTTGATGGAAGGCGTCATATATTTCGACAGGCTCGGGGCACAGCCTGCGCTGCACCCGGCAGCACCGTTAACCCTGAACCTGTCAAAGGGCAACGGTGCGTGGGTCAGTCGTCTTGGGCGCGGGAGGAAACAGCCTTGGCAATCAAGGCATTCATGTCGGAAGCGTGCTCAGTGGTGCGGTCAAACACAAAGTGCAAAGTAGGCACAGTGTGGATCATCAATTTCTTAAATAGGCCATTGCGCAAAAAGCCCGCTGCCTGGTTAAGTGCTTCTTCACACTCTTTAGGATCGCCCACCAGCACGCTGAAATACACCTTGGCGTGTGCGTAATCAGGCGTGACCTCGACCGACTGCACTGTGACCATGCCCACCCGCGGATCTTTTAACTCGCGCGCGATCAGCTCTGTCAGATCACGCTGAATCTGGTCGGCAACGCGAAAACCGCGGTTCGGGGTGGAAGATTTCTTACGCATTGAAAATTAAAAAGGTTACCGGGTGTTGAAGGCAGGCGCGTGACAAACACGCCCTGAGGCCTGCTTGTGACAGCGCCACCATCAGCGCGCGCTTCAGACCTCGAGCGTCCTGGCTACTTCGCGGATTTCAAAGAACTCCAGGATGTCACCAACCTGAATGTCGTTGTAACCCTTGACGTTCAAGCCGCACTCAAAGCCTTCTTTGACTTCGCGCGCATCGTCCTTGAAACGCTTGAGCGAGTCGAGCTCACCCGTGAAGATGACAACGTTTTCGCGCAAGAGGCGAATTCGAGCGTTGCGGCGAACCACTCCGGCAGTAACCATACAACCGGCGATCGAGCCGATCTTGCTGACCTTGAAGACCTGGCGAATCTCGGCATTGCCGGTGACTTCTTCTTTCTTCTCAGGTGTCAACATGCCCGACATGGCAGCGCGCAACTCGTCTACAGCGTCATAAATGATGTTGTAGTAACGGATGTCGATGCCATTGTTTTCAGCCAGTTTGCGGGCTTGCGCGTCTGCTCGGGTGTTGAAACCTATCAGCACTGCTTTGGATGCTATGGCCAGGTTGACGTCCGACTCTGAAATACCACCCACGGCAGAGTACACGAGCTGAACTTTGACCTCGTCAGTCGAGAGCTTAAGCAATGACTGCGCCAGCGCTTCTTGAGAGCCCTGGACATCGGCCTTGATGATGATCGGTAACATCTTGACCTCGCCGCCACCGATATCCGAGAACATGTTCTCGAGCTTGGCGGCCTGCTGCTTGGCCAGTTTGGTGTTGCGGAACTTGCCCGCACGGTAGGTGGCGATCTCACGGGCACGGCGCTCGTCGGTCATGACCATGAACTCGTCGCCGGCTTGCGGTACTTCGGTCAAACCTTGAATTTCTACCGGTATCGATGGTCCCGCCGTCTTGATGGTCTTGCCGTTCTCATCGAGCATCGCGCGAACGCGGCCAAAGGTAGAACCGGCCAGCACCACATCGCCGGTCTTGAGTGTGCCGGACTGAATCAGCACAGTAGCGACAGGGCCGCGACCCTTGTCGAGCTGGGCTTCAATGACCAGTCCCTTGGCCAGGGCGTCAACCGGTGCACGCAACTCAAGCACTTCGGCTTGCAGCAGCACCTGTTCGAGCAAGGCGTCAATGCCGGCCCCGGTACGCGCGGACACACCCACAAAGGGTACGTCGCCGCCGAACTCTTCGGGTATCACTTCTTCAGCCACCAACTCGCCTTTGACGCGGTCCAGGTTGGCGTCGGGCTTGTCGATCTTGTTGATCGCAACAACGATAGGGACGCCAGCCGCTTTCGCATGCTTGATGGCTTCGCGGGTTTGCGGCATCACGCCGTCGTCCGCTGCAACCACCAGAATCACGATGTCAGTGGCCTGCGCGCCACGGGCACGCATGGCCGTGAAAGCCTCGTGACCCGGTGTGTCCAGAAAGGACACCATGCCGCGCGGAGTTTCCACATGGTAGGCGCCAATGTGTTGGGTAATGCCACCGGCTTCACCGGCCGCCACTTTGGCGGTGCGGATGTAATCGAGCAGCGAGGTCTTGCCATGGTCAACGTGACCCATGACAGTGACCACCGGTGCGCGAGGCAGAGCTTCGGCCTGCTGGCCTTGCACGTCCTCGTCGGTGAATGCTTCAGGATCATCCAGCGCCGCAGTCACCGCCTTGTGGCCCATTTCTTCCACCACGATCATGGCGGTGTCCTGGTCCAGCGGCTGGTTGATGGTGACCATTTGTCCGAGCTTCATCAGGTGTTTGATCACTTCTGACGATTTCACACTCATCTTGTGCGACAGCTCCGAGACCGTGATGGTTTCGGGCACGTGAACTTCAATCACCTTGAACTCTGAGGGCGCCACAAAGTTGGAGTCAGGGCGCGCATCGCGATCGCCTGAGCGACGGCCACGCGGGCCTGCGCGCCAGTTACCGCGACCCGGCACAGGTGTAGCACCCCGAGTTTTGAGTTCTTTTTTCTTGGCGGCTTCGTCTTTCCAGGTGGAAGACAGGTTTTCCGACTTGACTTCTTTCTTGCCCGCAGCAGTGCCTGCAGCAGCAGGGGCAGCGGCTTTGACTGAGGCTTTGGTGGGTGCACCAGGAACAACCGCAGGCTTGTGCAGCGTACCTTTGATGGCGAGTTTGGGGTCGATATGGGGCACCAATGCGCGCTTGGGGGCGCTCATCATGGCGCGTATACCGGCAGCTTCTGACTCAGCGCGTTTACGGCGGTCTTGAAGCTCTTGCGCTTTGGCTGCATCGGCCTGGAATTCGGCCGTCGCCTTGGCTTTGACCGCTGCTTGTGCGGCGCTGTCACCGGCTGCTTTGGCCGCTTTTTCAGCAGCAATCAGTTCATTGGACGCGGCGGCGGCGGCAGAAAGCTCATCTTTGTCCGGGAACACGCGCGAGCCCACCACGGGTTTAGCGCTTGCTTTAACCGGTTTTTTGACTTCTTTAGAGGGAACAGCTTGTGATTCAGCCTGGGCAGTTTGTTCAGAATCAGCTGCTTCTTTAGCGCTTTGCGCATCTTTTTCGTCTTGCAACTCGCGAGTGCGACGCTTTTCTGCCAAGGCATCTTCTTGCAAACGCAACTGCTCAGCATTGCGATTGGCTTCGTCTTCACGGCGGATCAGGTCGGCATTTTCTGCTTCAGCGGCCTGTGCTTCAGCGGCTGAAGTTGCGGCTTCGGTCGCTTGGTCAGTAGCGTCGTCGCGCTTCACAAAAGTACGTTTTTTACGGACCTCCACCTGAATGGTGCGGGCACGGCCAGTGGCATCGGCCTGCTTGATTTCAGTGGTGGACTTCTTGACCAGAGTGATTTTTTTGCGCTCAGTGCTGGCAGTGCCATGACTGGATTGCAAATAGCTCAGGAGTTTTTGCTTGTCCGATTCGGACAATTTGTCGTCAGCTTGCGCTTTGGCGACACCCGCGCTGGTCAATTGCTCGATCAGTGTTGCGGTGGGTTTATTGAGTTCAGCTGCGAATTCAGCGACGGTGGTGGTACTGGACATAATTGGGTTTCCGTGCGGCCTCCATGATCATTGCTCTTGAGCAGCAGGCACATCATCGGTAAACCAATGTGCGCGTGCGGTCATGATCAGGGCCTTGGCATCGTCCGTGGACTGGCCGGTGATATCGGTGAGTTCGTCAACCGCCAGATCGGCCAGGTCGTCGCGTGTATGAACACCCGATTCGACGAGCTTGGCAATCAGCTCAGGCGTCAGGCCGTCGAGGTCGCGCAGGTTTTGCGAAACCTCTTCAACGTTTTCTTCCTTGGCGATTTCCATCGTCAGCAAAGCGTCTTTGGCGCGCGTACGCAGCTCATTGACAGTGTCTTCATCAAAGGACTCGATCTCCAACATCTCCTGGATGGGCACATAAGCCACCTCTTCGAGGCTGGTGAATCCTTCGGAGATCAGGATGTCGGCAATTTCTTCGTCCACATCGAGTTTTTCCATGAACAGTTTGCGGCTGCTGTCGCTTTCTGTGGCCTGTTTCTGGGCAGACTCATCAGCCGTCATGATGTTGATTTTCCAGCCGGTCAGCTCGGCGGCCAGGCGCACGTTTTGCCCGCCGCGGCCAATGGAGATGGCCAGGTTTTCTTCGTCCACCACCACGTCCATGGCGTGACGCTCTTCGTCCACCACGATAGAGGAGACATTGGCCGGGGCCAGTGCACCGATGACAAACTGTGCCGGGTCTTCGCTCCACAGCACGATATCCACACGCTCGCCGGCAAGCTCGTTGGTCACGCCGTTGACACGGGTGCCGCGCACACCGACGCAGGTACCGATGGGGTCGACCCGCTTGTCATGCGAGAGCACCGCAATCTTGGCACGAGAACCGGAGTCACGCGCGCAGGACTTGATCTCCAACAAGCCTTGTTCGATCTCGGGGACTTCCTGGCGGAACAGCTCGATCATGAATTCGGGCGAGGTGCGCGAGAGGATGATGGGCGCACCGCGCAAAGTGGTGTCGACTTCCATGATCATGGCGCGTACACGGTCACCAGAGCGAAGGTTTTCTTTAGGAATCATGTCGCTGCGACGCAGGCGGCCTTCAACGCGACCGGACTCGACAATGATGTCGCCCTTGTCCATGCGCTTGATGGTGCCAACAAAAATCTTTTCGCCACGCGCCATGAATTCACTGAGCAGCATTTCACGCTCAGCATCACGGATTTTTTGCAAAATCACTTGCTTTGCCGCTTGCGCACCAATGCGGCCGATGGGCAGGCTTTCAATCGGTTTTTCGATGTAGTCGCCCTCTTCGATGTCGGCGAGTTCTTCGCGGGCATCTGTCAGCAGTTCTTCGCCCTCAGCGTTTTGCAGGCCGGCTTCGTCGGGAACGACAAGCCAGCGGCGGAAAGTTTCATAAACGCCACTGTCGCGGTCCACGGCGACGCGGATGTCCACGCCTTCGGGATACACCTTTTTGGTGGCAGAGGCGAGTGCAAGCTCGACGGCACCAAAAACAAGGTCACGTTCGACATTTTTCTCACGCGAGATAGCATCAACCAACATCAACAGTTCGCGATTCATTTCACAAGCCTGCCTTTCTCTAAATTCTCAGTCTGTTTATCTACAGTCGGGGCGCCTTTGGGGCGGCGTCCCTTGAAGTCCACCACGGGCGCCAAACGCGCCTGGGCAATCTCATCCAGCGTAAAACCCATGGCCTGTAAGGGCGCAGGCACTTTGTGCTTGCTCACCTTCTGGCCTGGTTTGACGGCGGGCTCTTCCGTCCACACAATCTGCCAGCCACCCGTCACGCCCTCTAGCGTGCCGCGGAATTTTTTCCGGCTGGCAGATATCCCGGTTCCGGCACTGGCGGTGACGCCAATCGGTGCTTTCAAGGTCAAGTCAATCAACTCGCCCTTAAAACGCTCAAAATCCTGTTCAGTCCGCAGCGGTCTGTCAATTCCGGGCGAGCTGACCTCAAGCCGGGAATACGCCGCACCTTCAACTTCCAGCACGAACTGGAGCTGGCGTGTCACTTTTTCACAATCTTCAGCGTTGATGAATTGCTCGGCGCCAGCCACGTAGGGCATGTCAATCGTTACCCGCAGCAAACCACCGCTGGTGCGCTCAATGTCTACCAGGGCGTATCCCAGCCCGGTAACGGTCTGACTGATCGTGTCGTTTAAAGCCATTCAGTATCGAAAACGCATCCGCAATGCAAAAACAAACGCCCAAAAAAAATGGGCGGTGAAAACCCGCCCATTTGGTCGTGAAGCGCGTATTGTAGCGCTCTCACAGGCTCGCTGCAAGCCAAATCCAAGTGCAATTTGTGTATTTAAGGGGGCTAAAGCCGCAGCCGTCAGCCCAGCTGACCCACCAAAAGCTGGGTGTAGGGGTGTTGCGGAGCAGCTAAAACCTGTGCCGCCGGCCCGGATTCGAGTATTTCGCCGCCTTTCATGACCAGTATCTGATGGGCCATTGCGCGGATCACGGCCACATCGTGGGTAATGAGCAAGTAACTCAGGCCGCGCTCGCGTTGCAGCCTTTGCAGCAGCTGGAGCACCTGTTTTTGAACTGTCACGTCCAAGGCGCTGGTCGGCTCGTCAAGCACCAGCATGTCAGGCTCGACCATCAGCGCCCGGGCAATTGCCAGCCGCTGGCGCTGGCCACCTGAAAATTCATGCGGGTAGCGCTGCAACAGGCGCGGAAACTGCGCCTGACTCATGCCGACATCGGCCAAGGCTTGCACCACCCGCAACTGGCGCTGGGCGACGGACAGACCAGGCTGGTGCACACGCAGCCCTTCACCGACTATTTCTTCAACTGTCATACGTGGGGAGAGCGAAGAAAAAGGGTCTTGAAATACCACCTGCACAGAGCGCCGTAAGGCTTTGTTGGCGGCCGCATCGGCACTCCAGGCCCGACCCGACAAACGCAACTCGCCCTTGGAAGGGTGCAGCCCGAGCAAGGCCAGCGCCAGCGTGGACTTACCGGAGCCCGACTCGCCCACCACGCCCAGAGTCTGGCCTTGGGGCAAACTGAAACTGGCACCCTGCACAGCCACAAACTCACCTTGCTTGAACCAGCCCTTGAGCCCCGGCAACTTGACCGGGTAGCTCACGACGAGTTCTCTGGCCTGCGCAACAGGCGGGCCATCGCCAGCCGGCGGGTTTTCAATCACATCTCGAATGGGCTCGCTGTCCATCAGCTTGCGCGTGTAGGGGTGTTGCGGGTTGGCAAATACATCGGCCACCTTGCCCTGCTCGACGATCAGGCCGTTTTCCATTACCGCAATGCGGTCGGCAAAGTGGCGAACCAGGTTCAGGTCATGCGTGATCAGCAGCACCGCCATGCCGTTTCGCTTTTGCAGCGAAGCCAGCAGATCCAGAATCTGGAGGCGCAGACTGACATCCAACGCGGTGGTGGGCTCGTCGGCCAGCAAAAGGCGCGGCTGGCAGGCCAAGGCCATGGCGATCATCGCGCGTTGGCGCTGACCGCCTGAGAGCTGGTGCGGATAAGCCCGCGCCCGGCGCTCAGGTTCGGGGATGCCGGTGTCGGCCAACAAGCCCACGGCCGCATTCTGCGCCTGGGCCGGGCTGAGCCCCTGCTTGAGTTGCAGAACCTCTGCAATTTGCTCGCCCACGCTGAACAGCGGGTTCAGGGCCGTCATCGGCTCCTGGAAAATCATGGCGATGTCACGGCCGCGAATGCCGCGCAAATCATGTTCACTCAGTGCCAACAGGTCCTGACTGGTCGTGCCTTGCGGCTCGTCGGGCCCCGCTCCAAAAAAAGCCTGCCCGGAGGTACGGGCGCCCTGTACCAGGCCCAGCAAGCTCAGAGCCGTGACGGTTTTACCCGATCCTGACTCACCCACCAGGGCCAATTTTTCGCCGGCAGCCACAGAAAAATCAATGCCGCAGACCACTTCTTTACCGGCAAAAGAAACTCGCAGGTTTTGCACTTGCAAAAGAGGCACAGCGCTCATTCTTGTGACTTTCGAGGGTCCAGTGCGTCGCGCAAGGCGTCGCCCATGAAAGTCAGCAAAAGCAGCGTGGTGACGAGGACCACGAAAGTCGACAGCGAGATCCACCAGGCATCAATGCTGTTTTTGCCTTGCGAGAGCAACTCTCCCAAAGAAGGCGTGCCGGGCGGCACACCCAGGCCTAAAAAGTCCAGAGAGGTCAGCGCCAAAATGGCTGCGCTCATGCGAAAGGGTAAAAAAGTGACCACGGGGGTCATGCTGTTGGGGAGCACATGGCGCGTGATGATTTGCCAGCTGCTCAGGCCCATGGCCCGTGCGGCGCGCACATAGTCCAGTTGGCGGTTGCGTAAAAACTCGGCGCGCACATAGTCAGACAAGCCCAACCAGCCGAACAGGCTGAGCAAAACCAGCAGCAAAGAGATGCTGGGCGCAAAAACTGCACTGAAAATGATCAACAGGTACAGCTCGGGCATGGAGCCCCAGATCTCCATAAAGCGCTGAAATGCCAGATCAGTCTTACCGCCAAAGTAACCTTGCACCGCGCCAGACAAAACACCCAGCACCACGCCGGTGAAAGTCAGTGCAAAGGCAAACAGAACACTCACCCGAAAGCCATACAGCAGCTGCGCCAGCAGGTCCCGGCCGCGGTCGTCGGTGCCCAGCCAGTTGTCACGTGTGGGCCTGGAAGGGTTGGGATCCTTGGCAAAGTAATTCAGGGTTTTAGGGCCGTAGGGGTTGGGTGCATAAACGGCCCAGTTGCTGCCCGCAGACAGCTTGTTGCGAATAAACGGATCCAGGTAGTCGGTGGCAGTTTCAAAGTCCCCGCCAAAGGTTTTTTCCGGGTAATCCTTGAGGATCGGAAAGTAAAAAGTGCTCTCGTACCTCACCACCAGGGGCCGGTCATTTGACACCACCTCGGCCAGCAGACTGACCAGCACCAGCGCACTGAACAGCAGCAAGCTGCCAAAACCCAGCCGGTTGCGCCGAAAGCGTTGCCAGGCACGCGCACCAGGGGAAGCAGACGCCCCACGCTCAGTCGCACCCTGCCCTACCTGAATGCCAGTGCCGGCGAGGGTCGGGCTTAGCCCGCCCGAAGCGGGCGCCCCCTCAGGGGGAAGGCGGCCGGAGGCCGCATCGGGGGTGTTAGTGAAACCGTACACGCGGGTCCACCCAAACATAACAAAGATCGCTGATGAGCTTGGTGAGCAAGCCAATCAGCGTGAAAAAATACAGCGTGCCCATGACCACCGGGTAGTCGCGCCGGATCACGCTCTCGTAGCTCAGCAGGCCCAGCCCGTCCAGCGAAAACAGCGTTTCGATGAGCAGCGAACCGGTGAAAAAAGCACCTACAAAAGCGGCAGGAAAACCGGTCACGATGGGAATCAAGGCGTTGCGAAACACATGCTTGTAAAGCACCTGCCGCTCAGCAAGACCTTTGGCGCGGGCGGTGATCACGTATTGCTTGCGGATTTCTTCTAAAAAAGCGTTCTTTGTCAGGATGGCCGTGACCGCAAAGCTGCCCAGAACCATGGCTGTCACCGGCAGCGCAATGTGCCAAAGGTAATCCACCACGCGAGCCGCCCAGCTCAGCTCGTCCCAGTTGCTTGAGGTCAGGCCTCGCAGCGGAAACCACTGCAATTGCCCGCCAAACACCACCAGCAACACCACGCCCAGCACAAAGCCTGGAATGGCGTAACCCACCAGCACCAGCAAGGTTGTTACAAGGTCAAAGCGTGAGCCGGCGCGAACCGCCTTGGCGACGCCCAGCGGCACGGCCACCAGATAGCTGATGAAAAAAGTCCACAGCCCCAGGCTGATAGAGACAGGCAACTTATCAATAATCAGCTGCGCCACATCACGGTTCTGGAAAAAACTTTTACCCAGATCAAAGCGCGCAAATTGCCCGAGCATCATGAAAAACCTTTCATGCGCCGGTTTGTCAAAGCCATACAAAGCCTTGATCTGCTCAATGCGCTTGGGGTCCACACCTTGAGCGCCCCGGTAGCTGAAGCCGCCGCCTTCGGCGCCACCGCCACCTGCAGCACCCGCTTTGGCTTCGGCCAGGTATTGCTCAACCGGGCCGCCCGGGACAAATTGCACAACGGCAAAAGTGATCAGCAGCACGCCCAAGAGCGTGGGCACCATGAGCAGCAGGCGCTTAAGGATGTAGACCAGCATCAGCGCGCCCACCATGTGTTGATGACCCAGCCCTCTCCGGAGGAGTACGGCGGCACCTGTCCGGGCCGGCCCAAGCGCCTGTCATTGAAAGCCATGCGGTGGGTGGTGGCCGTCCATTGCGGAATCAGGTAGTGACTGTGGCTGATCACACGGTCCAGTGCCCGGCAGGCAGGGAGCAAATCGGCTTTGGTCTTGGCGCTGGTCATGCGTGCAATGATCGCATCGATCGCCGGGCTGCTGACGCCGGCCATGTTGCCCGAGTCTTCGGTCACAGCCGCTTTGCTGCCGAACATGTCGGCGTATTCCTGCCCCGGACTGTGGGTGCCGCCGTAGGCCAGAGAGATGATGTCAAACTCAAACTTGCTCAGCCTTTGCTGGTAAAGGGCGAAATCGACGGCTCGGTAATTGAGTTTGATGCCCAGCTTTTCCAGGTTACGCGCCCATGGCGCCACCACCCGCGCGCCACCTTCATTGCTGTCCAGGTAGTCAATCACCATGGCTTCGCCCTTCTGGTTGCGAAGCACACCGTTTTGCACAGTCCAGCCCGCCTGCCCCAGCAAGTCACGTGCACGCCGCAAGTTGTCGCGCAGGCTGCCGGCGCCATCGGTGCGGGGTGGGGCAAACATCGCATCCATGGCCGCCGGCGCAATCTGCGAGCGCCAAGGCTCCAAGATAGCCAGCTCCTGCGGCCCGGGCAAACCGCTGGCCTGGCAGTCTGTGTTGCCAAACAGCCCCCGTACGCGCTGGTAGGCGCCGTAGAACATCTGGCGGTTCATCCATTCATAGTCAATTGCCAGGCCCAGCGCTTCACGCACACGAACGTCTTTGAACTTGTCCCGCCGGGTGTTGATCACGTAACTCTGAAAGCCCGACGGCAATCGGTGCTTGAACTCGCCCTTGATCAACTCGCCGGAGTCAAACTTTTTGCCATTGACCCGGCGCGCCCAGTCACCGGCAGAGAAAAACCGCATCAAGTCAAACTCACCGGCCTTCAAGGCCTCGAGCTTGGCGGTGTTGTCTTTGTAAATTTTCACCGTGATGCGGTCAAAATTGCCCACACCGCGCCGCACATTGAGGTCTTTGGCCCAGTAAGCCGGATCACGCACATAAGTGATGTCTTTGCCAAAACGCACCGGGCCCACGCGGTACGGGCCGCTGCCTATCGGTATGTCCATCACCACGGTATCAAAGCGCTTGGGCTTGCCGCCTTCGAGGCCCCAACTGCGGCTGAACACCGGCAGGCCGCCCACCGTGAGGGGCAGTTCCCGGTTCGGTTTTTTAAAGCGGTAGCGCAGACTGCGCTCGCTCAAAATATCAATGCCGGCAACGTCTTCCAGCAGGGTTTTGTAAGCCGGTGAGGTGTAAGGGCCCATCAGCATGTCGTAGCTGTGCTTGACGTCTGCAGCCAGCACCGGGTCGCCGTTGTGAAAGCGCGCCTCGGGGCGCAGCACAAACGTAACGCTCATCCCGTCGGCTGCCACGCTCACGTCTTGCGCCAACAAGCCGTAGCCGGAGGCAGTTTCATCCAGCGGGCCTGCCAGCAAGGCGTCAAACATCAAATCTGACAAATAAGCCGGCGCGCTGCCTTTGATCGTGAAGGGGTTGTACTTGTCAAAAGTGGAGCTGCGCAAGTTGCTCACTAAGCGCAGTTCTCCGCCTTTGGGCGCTACCGGGTTCACATAATCAAAGTTGCTAAAGTCGCTCGGGTATTTGAGATCACCCCACAGCGCATAGCCATGCGCGGCCCAAGCCGGGCCGTTGCCGGCCAAGACCGTCAAAGCTAGCAAAAAAGAACATAAAACGCGGAAAAACCTCATGCGACAATTCTGCACCAACTCGCCGGTTCAGGTAGCCCTCTGGCAGGGATGTCAGTAGACAAAAATTTAGAAAGACAAAACCATGGGATTTCTCACAGGCAAAAAACTGCTGATCACGGGCGTGCTGTCCAACCGCTCGATTGCCTACGGCATTGCCAAAGCCTGCCACGCCCAGGGCGCACAACTGGCTTTCAGCTATGTCGGCGAACGTTTTAAAGAACGAATCACCGAATTTGCCGCTGACTTTGACTCCAAACTGATCTTTGACTGCAACGTGGGCGATGACGCCCAGATCGACAAGCTGTTCGCCGACCTCAGCACCCACTGGCCCAACTTTGACGGTTTTGTGCACAGCATCGGCTTTGCCCCGCGTGAGGCGATTGCCGGTAACTTTCTGGATGGCCTGAGCCGTGAAGGCTTCAAAATTGCGCACGACATCAGCGCCTACAGCTTTCCGGCCATGGCCAAGGCAGCCCTGCCCTTGCTCAATCCTAAATCCGCGCTATTGACATTGACTTACCTGGGCGCAGAGCGCGTCATACCTAACTACAACACCATGGGACTTGCCAAAGCTTCGTTGGAAGCATCAGTGCGCTACCTGGCTGAAGCCGTGGGACCCAAAGACATCCGCGTCAACGGCATCAGCGCCGGCCCCATCAAGACGTTGGCTGCCAGCGGAATCAAAGACTTCAGCAAGCTGCTCAACATGGTGGCCAGCGCCTCACCGATCAGGCGTAACGTCACGATTGAGGACGTCGGCAATGTCGCCGCATTTCTGCTCAGCGACCTGGCCGGCGGGGTTACGGCTGAAATAACCTACGTAGACGGCGGATACAACAAGACCATGGGTGTGGTGGCGGACTGAGCGTTTGCCAGCTTGGGTCCATTGAAGAATTGCCGGGCCAATGCACTTCGATTAGCGCGATTCAAGAGAATCCCTGCTGCGCCAAAGCGTTCTTATCGCTTGATTCGACGTTGTGATTTTCTGCTCGAAGTCTGAGCTTGTGGCGTTCAAACCCCGATGAGATGGTGAGCGCTTGTGACCTTCGTGTTGCCTGATTAGACTGATTCGATTCAGTTTGCGTCATTGCGAAAGTCACACACCTATGAACGAACACTCTGCCCTCATACCAAGTCGCTCCGCAGACCCCAGCTTTCGTCTGTGCCTGCTACCGCTTGTGTTGTCCATCGCCGGCCTGCTGACATCAGCCACCCTGACCCATGCCGCCGGCAACGCGCCGCCCTTGATGCTGGCCAAGCTTTATCAACCAGGCGTGGCCCTGGCAGACTACTGGGCCAGTGAAAAATACGACGGCGTACGTGGCTACTGGGACGGGCGGCAATTGCTCTCGCGCGGCGGTCAGCGCATTGC
>CANIDW010000016.1 GCA_947466165.1 Comamonadaceae bacterium
CCCGCAAGCTGGATGCGCAGCCGGCGACGGCTTTAAAGCGGGTGTTGATCGTGCCGCGCCATCCGCAGCGATTTGAAGAGGTCGCACAACTGGTTCTGGCCCAGGGTTTGACCGTCTCGCGACGCAGCCAGTGGGCCGGCGCGCCCGGCAATGACCCGTCTGCCATGCAAGCCGATGTCTGGTTGGGCGACAGCCTGGGTGAGATGGCGCTGTACTACACGCTCAGCGACATCGCTTTGCTGGGCGGTAGTTTTGAAGCTTTAGGCGGGCAAAACTTGATTGAGCCCGCAGCCTGTGCCTGCCCTGTGGTGATGGGCCCGCACACTTTTAATTTTGCAGAGGCAGCGTTGGCAGCCGAATCTGCGGGTGCTGCTTTCCGTGTGAAAGATATGCAAGCCGGGCTGGCCAGTGCGCTGGCTTTGTTGAACGATCCCGCCGCTTTGCAGCAAGCCAAGTCGGCTGCCTTGGCCTTTGGGGCCAGCCATGGCGGGGCAGCAGATCGCACCGTGCAGGCACTGAACCAGCTGGCTGCCGTGCCGCGCGCCTGACGCCTAGGCTCAGGCGATCACTTGAGCAGCAGGCTGTTGATGGCTTGCAGATCTTCGGCGCGCAGCGAGCCGTTGGCCTGACGCAGACGCAAGCCGCCGACCAGCACGTCATAACGCGCTTTGGCCAGGTCGCGTTTGGTCTGGAACAACTGGCTTTGGGAGTTCAGCACGTCAATGTTGATGCGCACGCCAACCTGGTAACCCAGGCGGTTGGCTTCCAGGGCGATCTGACTGGACTGCTCAGCTGCCTCAAGGGCTTTGACCTGCCCCTGGCCGGAAACCACGCCAAAAAACGCCGTCCGCGTCGATTGCGCGACATTGCGGCGCGCGCCTTCTAAGTCGCTGCTGGCTTTGTCGCTCAAGGACAGGGTTTCGCGTATGCGGTTTTGCGTCGAAAAGCCGGCAAACAGCGGCACATTCAGGCTCAGGCCGATGGTGGCCGTGTTGGTGTTGAAAGTGTACCCGGCAGTTGCTGTGCCACTGGGGTTGCGAGTGGTGTTGTAGCTGCCTGTCAGGTCCAGCGTGGGTTTGTGGCCGGCTTCGGCCTTGGTCACTTCAAGCCTGGCGATTTCAAGGTTGCTCTGCGCCAGACGGATGCTGGGATGCGCGCTTTCAGACTGCAGCACCCAGGCGTTGACATCGGCCGGCTCAATGGCTTGAAGCACCGGAGGCGCTGCCAGGCTGCGCGGTTGCGTGCCTTGCTTGCCGACCAGTTGATCCAGCGCGATTTTTTTCACGCGCAAGTCGTTTTCGGCGGCAATTTCCTGCGCCAGCACCAGGTCATAGCGGGCTTGCGCTTCACGGGTGTCGGTGATGGTGGCGGTGCCCACTTCAAAGTTGCGCTTGGCCGAGGCCAGTTGCTCGGCCACAGCCGCTTTTTGCGCTTTCACAAAGTTCAGACTGTCTTGCGCGGCCAGCGCTTCAAAGTAAGTCTGGGTGGTGCGCACAATCAGCTCTTGCTCGGCGGCATCCAGCTGTGCGCGTGCCAGCGTCAGCTGCTTTTGGCCCTGGTCGTAGGTGGCCCAGTTACCGGGTCGGTACAGCGGTTGCGAGGCACTGAGGGTGGCGCTTTGGGTGTTGTAAGGGCGGCTGAAGATGGTTGAGATGGAGTTGTCAAAATCAGTGCGGGTCGCCGTGCCGGCCAAGCTGGCTGTGGGTAGGATGCTGGCGCGAGACTGTTCAGCGCGGGCCAGGTTAGCGTCGTATTGCAACTTGGCTGACAGGTAGGTGGCATCAAAGGCGCGTGCTGAGTCGTACAGCTCCACCAGACTTTGTGCCTGCGCCGCTGGTGCCAGGGCGGCCAGGATGCCTGAGATGGCCAAAGATAAAACGGTGAGGGAACGTTTGGAATGAGTCATGAGCTTGGGTGATGTGAGGAAAAAAGAAAAATCAGTAGCGCGGCACTGACGGGTCGACTTCGTGTGACCATGCATCAATGCCGCCTTGCAGGTTGACCACGTGGGAAAAACCGTTTTGCGCCAGGTAATTGGCCACCTGCAGGCTGCGCATGCCGTGGTGGCACAGGCAGGCCATAGGCTGGCTGGGGTCGAGTTCGGCCAGGCGTTGCGGTACCTCGCGCATCGGAATGCGCAACAAGTCAAAGCCGTCTTCTTGCACGCAGGCGGTTTGCAGTTCCCAGGGCTCGCGCACGTCCAGCATGACAGGCTTGGCAGCCTGCTCACCGGCCGCGCTCAGCTTGTCCCGCCATTGGGCGAACTCAGAAGGTGCTACTTGCAAGACCATAGGAAATTTAAAAGCGAAATGCGGAAGGTGTCGGGAAGTTCAGCAGGCGGGGCGCCAGCGTGTCCCATGCCGCGGTGTGGCTCATGGCGTGCGCGTCGACGCGTGTGCTCAGGCTGGCCCGCATGACGGGCTCATCTCCCACGATAGCGCTCAGGCGGCCACCGGTTTTGAGCAGCGCCAGCAACTCAGGCGGCACCTGGGCCACGGAGCCGCTGAGCACAATCACGTCAAAAGGCCCGGACAGTCCTGCCTGATCGGCTGCGCCGGGGTTCAGCAGGCTGGCGCCATCGAGTTGCAGCACTTCGGCGTTGTGGATACCGGCTTTTTGCAGGTTCTGGCGGGCCGCGCGGGCCAGCGCCGGGTCGATTTCCAGCGTGACAACATGCTGGGCACGGTGCGCCAGCAGCGCCGCCATGTAGCCCGAGCCGGTGCCGATTTCCAGCACTTTTTCGTGCTTTTGCACATTCAAGTCTTGCAGCAGGCGCGCTTCAACCCGGGGGGGCAGCATGCATTGACCCGGTTCGGCATGCGGGGCCAGGGGAATTTCCATGTCCACAAATGCCAGCGCCTTGTTGGCCAAAGGCACAAAATCTTCGCGTTTGACCACCGCCAGCAGGGAAAGAACCTGGCTGTCGAGCACCTCCCAGGGGCGGATTTGCTGCTCGATCATGTTGAAGCGGGCTTGTTCGTAATTCATGGTTTTCAAGGCTGCTGCAAGTGGAGAAAAGTATTCATTTTAGCGATTGGCGGGGCGTTGCGCTCAGACCGGCGGTGTGGCGTGGTCGGGACCCCGCCACAGGCGCTTGAGCCACTCGGCCAGATCGTCCAGGTAAGAGTAGGCCACGGGCACCACCACCAGGGTCAAAAGCGAGGAGGTGATGACGCCGCCAATGACCGCCTGGCCCATGGGGGCGCGCTGCTCAGAGCCTTCGGTCAGCGCGAAGGCCAGCGGCAACATGCCGAAAATCATGGCCAGTGTGGTCATCAGGATGGGGCGAAGGCGGACCCGGGCGGCCATCAAGAGCGCTTCGTTGCGCGGCAAACCCGGCTGCAACACGCCGTCTTCGTCAGTGTGCTCCTGGCGCACGCGGATGGCAAAGTCCACCAGCAAGATGGCGTTTTTGGTGACCAGGCCCATCAGCATCACTACCCCGATGATGGAGAACATGGACAGCGTCGAGCCAAATAGCAGCAGCGCCAGTACCACGCCAATCAGCGTCAGCGGCAGGGCAGTCATGAGCGCCAGCGGTTGCAAAAAGCTTTTGAATTGGCTGGCCAGAATCATGTAGATGAAGAGTACGGCCAGCACCAGGGCGCTGATGGCGTAGTCAAAGGATTCGGCCATGCTCTTGGTGGAGCCGCCGAACTGGTAGCGGTAGCCCGGCGGGAAGTTGATGCCGTCCAGTGCGGCGCGAATCTCTTTGGAAACCTCACCGCTGGCGCGCTGGTAAACGTTGGCATTGATCGCCACTTCACGGCTGAGGTCGCGCCGGTTGATCTGGTTGGGGCCCACCCCGGCCTTGATGCTGGCCAGCTGGTTAAGCCGCGCAAAGCGAACAGTGCCATCGCTGGCAGAAATGATTGCCAGCGGCAGGCGCTCCAGGTCGGAGGGCGCATTGCGTGCATCCGGGGCCAGCCGCACATTCACGTCATAGGTCTGGTCATTGGGTGCGCGCCAGTTGCCTACGGTCTGCCCGGCCACCAGGGTGCGCAGGGTGCTGCTAAGTTGCGCCACGGAAAAGCCCTGATCGGAGGCGGCCTGAGGGCGCACTTCGATTTCGAAAGTGGGTTTGTCCGGCTTGATGCTGGAGTCCAGGTCCACCAGCCCGGGGATCGTGACGATTTTGGCCGTCACCAACTTGGACAGCCGTTCGAGTTCCTTGAAATCCGGGCCCTGCAAGGAAAACTCGATTTGTTTGTTGCCACCCACACTGTCAAGCAAGCCGGCATGCGTGACGGTGATGCCCGGCACCTGCTGGAGCCGCTGGCGCAATGCGGCGGCTATGTCGTCGGCGCTGCGCTGGCGTGACTTGCGATCAACCAGCCGGATGTAAAGGCTGGCGTACATCTTTCCTTGAGCGTTGCCGGTATTGATGGTGGCCAGCGTGTAGCTCACTTCCGGATAACTGCGCACGATGGCATCGACCTGCTTGGCCTTGGCCTCGGTAGCTTCAAGCGAAGAGCCTACCGGCGTGTAGAAGGTCAGAGAAGTTTCCGAGAAATCGGCCTTGGGCACAAATTCTGTGCCGAGCAGCGGCACCATGAAAATACTGCTGACAAAAATAATCAAAGCCAGTGCCAGCGTGCTCAATTTGTGAAACAGCGCCCAGCGCAAGATGCGCTGGTAAATGCCGGCCAGAGATTCGGTGGCGCGCTCAAACCAGCCTGTCACGCGGCCTATGCTGCGGTCATACATATTCGGGGGGGTGGGGCTGGCGCCCTTGGGCTTGATGCTCGGGTCGTGCCAGATCGAAGAGAGCATGGGGTCCAGCGTGAAGCTGACGAACATCGAGATCAGCACAGCGGCCACGATGGTGATGCCGAACTCATGGAAAAACTTGCCGATGATGCCGCCCATGAAACCGATGGGCAAAAACACCGCCACGATGGAAAAGGTGGTGGCCAGCACGGCCAGGCCGATTTCGGAGGTGCCGTCCATCGAGGCACGAAAAGCGCTTTTCCCCATTTGGACATGGCGCACGATGTTCTCGCGCACCACGATGGCGTCGTCAATCAGCAGGCCCACGCAAAGGCTCAGCGCCATCAGCGTGATCATGTTGATGGTGAAGCCGAACAGGTTCATGAACAAAAAAGTACCGATGATGGAGATCGGCAGCGTCAGCCCGGTGATCACGGTCGAGCGCCAGGAGTTGAGAAACAAAAAGACGATGAGCACCGTCAGCAGCGCGCCTTCAATCAAGGTGCGGCGCACGTTGTCCACGCCGACACGGATCGGCCTGGAGTTGTCGGTGACCGGCTCCAGTCGCACGCCGGGCGGCAACTGCGTGCGGATTTCAGCCAGGGCTTTGTTCAGGCCGTCGACCACCGTGATGGTGTTTTCGTCCTGGGCTTTTTGCACGTTCAACAGCAATGTACGCTGGCCATTGCGCAGCGCCAGGGAGTCGACTTCCTGTGCGCCGTCGCGCACGCTGGCTATCCGGTCCAGGGTGATGGCAACGCCGTTGCGACGCGAGACGATGATTTTTCCGAAATCTTCAGGCCGCTTGATACGGGCATCTATCTTGAGCACGCGCTCTTGCGTGAGCGAACGGATAGCGCCTAAGGGCAAGTCCTGGTTTTCACTGCGCACCGCATTGACGACCTGCTCAACGCTGACGCCCATGCTGGCCAAGGCCTGCGTGTCCAGGTAGATGTTGATTTCTCGCTTGGTACCGCCCACCAGTGTGATGGAGCCCACACCCCGCACATTTTCGAGCCGTTTCTTGAGCACCTGATCAGCCCAACTGGTCAACTGTACAGATTGATTGCCCGCAGGGTCTGCCGCAGCTTCAGGCAGCACGGCCACGGACCAGACAGCCCGGCTGGCAGGGTCAAAGCGCAGGACCCGTGGCTCTTTGACCTCTGCACGCAGACTCGGGCGCAATGCAGCGACTTTTTCGCGCACGTCTTCTGCGGCCTTGCGGCCGTCCACATACAGCTGAAACTCAATGACAACGACCGATTGGCCTTCGTAGCTGCGCGAGATCAGGCTGCTGATGCCGGCGATGGCATTGACGCCTTCTTCAATTTTCTGGCTGATTTCACTTTCAATGATTTCCGGCGACGCACCCGGGTACTCGGTGGTGACCACAACCACCGGGAAATCGATGTTCGGAAACTGGTCAACTTTAAGGCGTTGGTATGAAAACAGGCCCAACACCACAATGGCCAGCATGGCCATGGTGGCAAAAACAGGGTTTTGCAGGCTGACGCGTGTGAACCACATGGCGTGCGGCTCAGCGTGCGGCGCCGGCTGCAGCCGGCGGGGTCGCTGCGGCGGGCGCTGGCGTGTTGGGTGTGAACAGCACCTTGCTGCCTTGGCGCAGCAGGCCGGTCGCACCTTTGATCAGCAGGTCGCCTTCACGCAGGCCTTCTACGGCCACCATTTCCTCAGAGTCCGCCATGCCCCGCAGGCCCAGCGTCACGGTTTGGTGATGCACCTTGCCCTCACGGACCAGTTGCACAAAAGGCAGGACCTGGTCTGTCCGCACGCTCTTGAGTGGCACGGCCAGCACGCGCGTGCTGCTGGCGTTCAGCAAGCCTTCCGCAAAAAGTCCCTGGCGAAGTGCTTGTGGCTGCCCTGCAGGCTGTTCAATTCTCAGGTAAATCATAAAGGTGCGTGTGCCCGCTTGCGCGCTGGGATTGACCCGCACCAAACGCCCTGTGACCCGACCCTCAGCGCCTTCTATGCGCAGTTGGGCCAGCTGGCCCAATTTGAGATTGGGGAGTTCCACAGAGGGTAAGTTGGACTCGAGTTCGATCTGGCGCAGGTCCACAATTTCAAGAATGCGTGCATCGACCCCGACCCGCTCGCCCGGTTGCGCCAGGCGCTGCGAGACTTGACCGGCGATCGGGGCTTTGAGCACGGTGTCGTTCAGCGATTGACGAACAATGTCTGCGAAAGCCAGTGCGGCCCGGTGCGTGGCCTGCGCCGCCTGCAAGTTCGACAGCGAGGTGTCCAGCGCTGTCTTAGAAATGAAGCCCTGCTCGACCAGGGCCTTGTTATTGGCGAACTGGCGTTGAGCGATATCGATCTGGGCCAGCGCGGCATCAGCCTGTTGCTGCGCTTGCTGCAGTCTGGCTTGGAATTCACGGGGGTCTATTTGGGCGAGCACCTGACCGGCCGTCACCGTGTCGCCCTCGCGCACACTCAGCATTTGCAATTCGCCGGCGACGCGCGCTTTGACAATCGCAGAATTCACGGCCTTGAGCACGCCCGTCACACGCAGGCCCTGGGTGATGTCCATGAGTTGGATGGATGTCACATCGGTGGCTGCCAACTCGATCTGGCCGGCGGCCGGCGAGGCTGCAAGCGCCGGGGCAGGTGCATTGCGCGCTGTGTAGGCGCGCCCTAAGGCCAAGGCAATCGCCAGCACCACAAGGGCCGCCATAGCCCAGCCTAGCGCGCGCTTCATTGAAGGCCTGCCTGACTTGGTGTGCCTGCGAAATGGGCCTCTGGGCTGGTGTCAAGCGACAAACCACGCGCAAAAATACCGGCCTGACAAGCAATGTAGGCATGGGGGTCGAGGGTCATGTCGTCTTTCAAACACATTCCTATCGAATGCTTCGAGAGGATCAAAAATACCATGGACGCAATGACCCCGTAAACGGCCTGGTCCACATCGATGGCGCGGAATTCGCCTTGGTCAATGCCGCGTTGCAGCACCCGTTGGATGAGCTTGTGGCCGGGGGTGACAACTTCAAGCTGGTAAAAGGCTGCGATCTCGGGAAAGTTGCGGCCTTCGCTGATCATCAGTTTGCTGATGCCCGAGGCCTTGGTTGCGCCCACCCGGTCCCACCAGGTCTGCATGCAATAGCGCAGCATGTCGGCGCTGCTGCCTTGAAAGCTCTCAAACTCAGCATTCCACTGTGGAAATTGACCCGAGATGTTGTGCCGCACCACAGCCTTGAAAAGATCTTCTTTGCTGGGGAAATACAAAAACACCGTGCCTTTGGAGACGCCGGCACGCTCGGCCACTTCTTCCATGCGGGTGCCGGCAAAGCCTTTCTCTACAAAGAGGTCTAGCGCAGCGTCAAGGAGTTCACCCGGGCGCGCCTCTTTGCGCCTGGCCCGCTTGGGCGGGGTGGCACCGGGCTCACAGCAAATTTGAGAAAGCGGCATGCGGTATGTAGGCCATTACTGACTGATTGGTTAGTAATGTATCACCCCACCTCAGAGCGATCAAGCCATCCCTTGCGGGTGCTTATTGCCGCAGTGGTCACTTACTTTGGACTGCGACGGCGTTTGTAAGTGCCCTGGTCTCAATAAAAAGCCTGCAGCCCGGTTTGCGCCCGGCCCAGTATCAACGCATGCACATCGTGCGTGCCTTCGTAGGTGTTGACGGTTTCCAGGTTGATCATGTGGCGGATCACGTGGTATTCGTCATGAATGCCGTTGCCGCCGTGCATGTCGCGCGCCATGCGGGCGATGTCCAGCGACTTGCCGCAGGAGTTGCGCTTGATCATGGAGATCATTTCGGGCGCGGCCTGACCTTCGTCCATCAGGCGGCCCACGCGCAGGCAGGCTTGCAGGCCGAGGGCGATCTCGGTTTGCATGTCGGCGAGTTTTTTCTGGATCAGCTGGTTTTGCGCCAGCGGTCGGCCGAACTGCTGACGGTCCATGGTGTACTGGCGGGCACGCAGCCAGCAGTCTTCGGCCGCGCCCAAAGCGCCCCAGGCAATGCCGTAACGCGCCTTGTTCAGGCAACCAAACGGGCCCTTCAAGCCGCTGACATTGGGCATCAGGTTGGCTTCGGGCACGAACACATCGTCCATGACGATTTCGCCGGTGATCGAAGCGCGCAGACTCATCTTGCCTTCGATCTTCGGTGCGCTCAAGCCCTTCATACCTTTTTCCAGGATGAAGCCGCGAATGCTTTCCTGGCCGCCGACCTTGCCATCCGGGTCTTCGAGCTTGGCCCAGACCACGAACACATCGGCGATCGGGCTGTTGGTGATCCACATCTTGGCGCCCTTCATGATGAAGCCGCCGTCCACCGGCTTGGCGCGCGTGAGCATGCTGGCCGGGTCCGAGCCGTGGTTGGGCTCGGTCAGGCCGAAGCAGCCGACCCATTCGCCGGTGGCGAGTTTGGGCAGAAATTTTTGCTTTTGTGCTTCGCTGCCGTATTCGTTGATGGGATGCATGACCAGCGAGCTTTGCACGCTGATGGCGCTGCGGTAGCCGCTGTCCACGCGCTCGACTTCGCGGGCGATCAGACCGTAAGCCACATAGCTCAGGCCGGCGCAGCCGTAGCCTTCGATGGTGGAGCCCAAAAAGCCCATGGCGCCGGCTTCGTTCATGATCTCACGGTCAAATTTTTCGTGGCGCGCGGCCATCAGCACGCGGGTTTGCAGCTTTTCCTGGCAAAAGCTGTGGGCGGCATCGACGATGGCACGCTCGTCGTCGCTGAGCTGCTGGCTCAGAAAGAATGGGTCTTCCCAGCTGAATTTGGTGGCCATGGGCTGTCTCCTGTGTAGATTCAAAAGTGTAGGGCTGATTGTTTGGCAGTCATGAATAGCTGTCTAATACAAATTATCGATCCAACAATACATTTTTTATATCTATGGAATTTCGCCACCTGCGTTATTTTCTGGTGCTCGCCGAGGAACTGCACTTCGGCCGGGCGGCCCGGCGGCTGGCGATTTCACAGCCGCCCCTGTCGCTCAATATTCAGCAGCTCGAAGCCTCGGTGGGCGCGCGCCTGCTGACGCGCAACAGCAAATCGGTCCAGCTGACAGCTGCCGGGTTGGCCTTTGTGCCTGCCGCGCGCGCCCTTCTGGCCCAAGCCGCGCAGGCCGCCAGCCTGGCCAAGGATGTGGGCGAAGGCATGGCCGGCAGCCTGACCATCGGCTTTTCCGGGACCATGCTGTTCAACGGCCTGCCGGCCATGCTGGCGCAATTTCAAACCGGCCATCCGCGGCTGCGCTTGCTTCTCCAGGAACTGAGCTCAAGTGAGCAATTGATGGCGCTGGCGCAAGACCGCATTGACCTGGGTTTTGTGCACACCACCCGGGTGCCGCCGGAGTTGTCGCAAATTCGCGTGGCCAGCCAGTCGCTGGTGGCGTGTTTGCCGGCGGGGCATGCGCTGGCGGGGCAGCGCGACCTGGATTTGGCGCAGTTACAAGGCCAGCCTTTTGCCGTGGTCTCTAAAGCAGTGTCGCCGGACTATCACGAACGCATTCTGGCCTTGTGCGCAGCATCGGGGCTGGACCCGGAGATCCGCTTTGAGTTGCGGCATTGGCTGAGCGTGGTGTCGCTGGTAGCGCAAGGTATGGGTGTTGCACTGGTGCCGGCGGCGCTGGCGCAGTCGGCCCTGGCCGGTGCGGTGTTTGTGCCGCTGCAAGACCAGCGCATGCGCTACGAAACGCAATGCCTCTGGAAAACCAGCCGCGACAGCCCGGCCCTGAGTGCCTTTGTCCATGCGGTGCAGGCAAGTTTGCCGATCGCGCTCTAAAGGTGGGCGCGGTGAGAGGCAAAATCAGGCAACGACAGTACTCTTCAAGGAAAAATTTAAATGAGCGATTTGCAGACCATCACTTTGGGCGGCGGGTGCTTCTGGTGCACCGAAGCGGTGTTTGTGAAGGTGCGCGGCGTGACCGATGTGGAATCCGGCTATTGCAATGGCCACGTGGCCAAGCCGAGCTACGAACAGGTTTGCAGCGGCGACACCGGCCACAACGAGGTGGTCAAACTGGTGTTTGACCCGGCGCAGATCAACCTGCGTGAGATTTTGGAAATCTTTTTCGTGATTCACGACCCGACCACGCTGAACCGCCAGGGCAATGATGCCGGCACGCAGTACCGCAGCGGCATCTATGTCTCTACCCCCGAGCAGGGCGAGATTGCCAACAACATGCTGGCCGAGATGACGCAGGCCAAGGTGTTCGGCCGGCCCATCGTCACCGAGGTGCTGCCGCTGAGCAATTACTCGCCGGCCGAGGACTATCACCAGGACTTTTTTGAGCGCAATCCTTTTCAAGGCTATTGCATGGCCGTGGCAGCGCCCAAGGTCGAGAAGTTTCGCAAGACCTTCGCCAGGCTGGTCAAGAACTAGGCACCCTCGCGCAGCGCAGCGCAGCCGGGCTGCTGCAAGCGTGTCGAAGCTAAGATCAGCGCCATGAATTCTCTGGTGCTGACGTCGCTTTTGCCCGTTATTTTGCTGATCTGCGCAGGCTTTGTCGCCGCCCGACTGGGCTGGGTTCGCGAGACCGCCGTCAAGGACCTGTCCAACCTGGTGTTTTTGTTGCTCACGCCGGCGCTGTTGTTTCGCACCATGAGCCGCGTGCACCTTGAGCAACTCGACTTCAAGCCCGTGGCAGCTTATTTTGTGGCGGTCGGCCTGTTGTTTGGCAGCACTTTTTTGTTGCAAGGCTTTAACCGCCGCACCGCAGTGCTGGCTCTGGCGGCCACGTATTCCAACACGGTCATGATCGGCATTGCCTTGGTCTCCCTGGTCTACGGTCCGGCCGGGCTGGTAACGCTGCTGACGCTCGTGGCTGTGCATTCGCTGGTGCTGCTGACCAGTGCGACGGTGATGCTGGAGCTGGCCGTGGCGCGCGAGCAATTGCCGGGTGTCGCCCCGCGCCACGCCCTGGCCACGGTGTTCAATGCCTTTAAAAACAGCATCTGGCACCCCTTGACGATGCCCTTGCTGGCGGGCTTGATGTTTGCCCGGATCGGCTGGCAACTGCCCCAGGCGATTGAAACTCCGCTGGAACTGATGGCCAAGGCCTTCAGCCCGGTGGCCTTGCTGTTGGTGGGTATCACGCTGGCCTACACGCGTGTCGGGGTCTATTGGCGGCCGGCCCTGGTGCTCGCCGGTGTTAAAAACATACTGCACCCGCTCCTGGTGTTTGCGCTGTGCTTCTGGATGGATGTGAGCGGCCTGCCGATGGCGGTGATGGTGGCGGCCGCGGCGCTGCCCATGGGCGCCAATGTGTTTCTTTTTTCGCAGCGCTACAGCGTTGCCCAGGAGCTCATCACCGCCAGTGTGGCTGTGTCTACCGCCATGTCCATGCTGACCTTGACTCTGGCACTCATGCTCGTGAGCTAAAGCACAGCGCGCCGGCGCGTTCTTTACTGAGAGATCTTGCGCGCTTCTTCGACCTGAAATTCGAAATAATGCTGAAAGCTGAAGGCCAGGCTGGCCGTCATGGCGGTGGTGCCGCCCAGCAATGCCGCCGCCACGGCCAAAATAGTCAGCCAGCTGGTCTGGCCCGGGCGCGCATCCGGTGCGGCGTCCGGGTTAAAGCGGGCATTCCATTTTTCAGTGGCGGTCAGCCCGAAAACAATGGCGGTCAGTGCGCAGCCGGCCATGGTGAAGCCGAGCAGCGGAATCAGCACCCAGCTCAGAGCGTCGTCCATACCGAACTGTTGCATGCGCTGGATGCCGTAGATACCGAGCGCAGTCGGTATGGGCATGGCCCAGCCCAGTGTGTCACTCAGCCCGTGCAGGTAAAAGCGGTGCAAGCCCAGCGGACCACCCAGGAAAGTGAGCCAGGTGGTCAGGGTTTTGTTTTTCATTCGGATCAATCGGAAAGAAGATAAGTTGTCGTTGCTGCTAAGCGGCTCGTGCATTAAACCCCAGTCGATTGCGGCGGACGGCTGCTTCCTGCGCCCAGGGTTTTTTCCATCAGCACCACATCGAGCCAGCGCTCAAACTTCCAGCCGCAAGACTTCAGCACACCCGCCTGCTCAAAACCAACGCTGCGGTGCACGCCAATGGAGCTGGCGTTGGCGGAGTCGCCAATGACGGCGATCAGCTTGCGTACCCCGGCGGTTTCGGCCTGCGCCGCGAGTTCTGCCAGCAGTGCGCGGCCCAGACCGCGCCGGTGCGCATCGGGAGCCAGGTAAATGGAGTCTTCAGCCGAAAAGCGGTACGCCGGCCTGGGCTTGAACCAGTTGCAGTAGGCGAAGCCCACAATACGGCCACCGTCCTCTGCCACCAGAAAAGGCAGATGCCGTACCAGCACCTCGGCGCGGCGGGCCCTCATGTCGGCCAGCGAGGGGGGGGCGGTTTCAAAGGTGCCGCTGCCATGCAGCACGTGGTGGCCGTAAATGGCGGTGATGGCCGGTAGGTCTGGTTCTTGGCTTGGGCGCAGGATCGTCATGGGTGCTCGCTTGGCTGTGTCTCGGGCTATAATCTGCGGCTTTGCAGCAATTCGCTGGCCGGGTGGCCATGTCGTGTGTCTCAAGCGCTGCAAA
>CANIDW010000017.1 GCA_947466165.1 Comamonadaceae bacterium
ACCGACGCCCTGATGGGCCAGACGGTCAGCTTGTGCGGCTGGGTGAACCGCCGTCGCGACCACGGCGGCGTGATTTTCATTGACCTGCGCGACCGCGAAGGTTACGTCCAGGTGGTCTGTGACCCGGACCGCGCTGACATGTTCAAGACAGCCGAAGGCGTGCGCAATGAATTTTGCGTGCAGATCAAGGGCCTGGTGCGCGCCCGCCCTGAGGGCACCGTCAACGAGGGCTTGAAAAGCGGCAAAATTGAAGTGCTGTGCCACGAACTCACCGTGCTCAACCCCAGCGTGACGCCGCCCTTCCAGCTGGAGGACGACAACCTGTCGGAAACCACGCGTCTGACACACCGGGTGCTGGACCTGCGCCGTCCCTACATGCAAAACAACCTGATGCTGCGTTACCGCGTGGCCATGGAAACGCGCAAGTTTCTTGACGCCAACGGTTTCATCGACATCGAAACGCCGATGCTTACCAAGAGCACACCCGAAGGCGCGCGTGATTATTTGGTGCCCAGCCGCGTCAACGAAGGCCAGTTCTTTGCGCTGCCTCAAAGCCCGCAGCTGTTCAAGCAGCTTTTGATGGTCGCCGGTTTTGACCGCTACTACCAGATCACCAAGTGCTTTCGCGACGAAGACCTGCGCGCCGACCGCCAGCCCGAATTCACGCAGATAGATATTGAAACCTCGTTCATGGGTGAGCAGGACATCCGCGACATGTTTCAGGGCATGATCAGCAACATCTTCAAGACCGTGCTGGCGACCGACTTGGGCGAATTCCCGGTCATGGCTTATTACGATGCGATGCACCGCTTTGGCTCGGACAAGCCCGACCTGCGCGTGAACCTCGAGTTCACCGAGCTCACCGACGTCATGGCCGATGTGGATTTCAAGGTCTTCAGCACCCCGGCCACCACAGCGGGCGGGCGCGTGGTCGGTCTGCGCGTGCCGGGCGGCTCGGATTTGAGCCGCGGTGAGATCGACGGCTACACCGAGTTCGTCAAGATTTACGGTGCCAAGGGTCTGGCCTGGATCAAGGTCAACGACGTCAGCAAGGGCCGTGACGGCCTGCAAAGCCCGATTGTCAAGAACCTGCATGACGCGGCGATCGCTGAGATCCTCAAGCGCTGCGGCGCGCAAAACGGCGACATCATTTTCTTTGGTGCTGACAAGGCCAAGGTCGTCAACGACAGCATAGGCGCGCTGCGCCTGAAGGTCGGCCACAGCGAGTTCGGCAAGAAAACCGGTCTCTTCACCAAGGGCTGGAAGCCGCTGTGGGTGGTGGACTTTCCGATGTTCGAGCATGACGAGGAAAACAACCGCTGGAGCGCTGTGCACCATCCGTTCACGGCACCCAAAGACGGCCACGAAGACTGGATGGACACCGACCCGGGTCGCTGCATCGCCAAGGCTTACGACATGGTGCTCAACGGCTGGGAACTTGGCGGCGGCTCGGTGCGGATTCACCGCGCAGACGTGCAAAGCAAGGTCTTCACCGCGCTCAAGATCGGGCCTGAAGAGGCGCAAGAAAAATTCGGCTTTCTGCTCGACGCGCTGCAGTACGGCGCGCCGCCGCACGGTGGTCTGGCCTTTGGCCTGGACCGCATCGTCACCATGATGACGGGCGCCGAGTCGATCCGCGATGTGATCGCCTTCCCCAAAACCCAGCGCGCCCAGTGTTTGCTCACGCACGCACCGAGCCCGGTCGATGAAAAGCAGTTGCGCGAGCTTCACATCCGCCTGCGCAACCCGCTGCCGGCCTGAGCGGCTGTATAGGGCCCCAGCGCAGCCAGAGCCGGTATGAAAGCTGCCAAGCTGCCGGTTTCGGTTCTGGTGGTCATTTACACGCCAGCACGTGAAGTGCTGCTGATCCGGCGTGCCGACCATGCGGAGTTCTGGCAGAGTGTCACGGGTTCTGTGGATTCGCAAGACGCCAGCCTGCGCGACACCGCCGCGCGCGAGGTGCAGGAAGAAACCGGCCTGAGCGTTCAGCCTGCCGAACTACAGGATTGGGGTATTGCCAATGTCTATGAAATTTACCCCGCCTGGCGCCACCGTTACGCTCCTGGTGTGACGCACAACACGGAGCATGTGTTCGGCTTGTGCGTGCCGAGCGCGCAGCCTGTCAGATTGAGCCCGTTGGAGCACACCGCCTGGCAATGGCTGCAATGGCGTGCGGCTGCTGATCTTTGCTATTCAGCTTCAAACGCCGAGGCCATCTTGCACTTGCCTGAGTTTGTAAGCCTGCGCGCCTGAAAGTTCGGGTGCTCTGCCGGCTGGCTTGGCGAAGTCTGGAATTTGTGTCACCCTCTGCACATGCCCGCTTCCGCTGTTTTGATCCGATCGCGCCCACCCATGCTGCTGCAAGGCGGGGCAGAGTACTTTCCTGCACTGATCGCGGCGATGGACAGTGCCGAGTATTGGATTCAGCTGGAAACATATATTTTTGATTTTCATGGTGCGGGCGCGCAAGTGGCTCAAGCCTTGATCCGTGCAGCCCGCCGCGGTGTGACGGTGCAAGTGCTGGTAGACGGCATAGGCACCGCCGAGCTGCAGCCCGAGTGGCAGGCGCAGTTCACAGCAGCCGGTCTGCAGTGGCAGATCTATTCGCCTTTGACGAGCACCTGGCCTGGCCTGAGCCTGTTGTGGCCTGAACAATGGCGCCGCTTGCACCGTAAATTGTGCGTCGTCGACCGACGTCAGGTTTTTTGTGGCGGCATCAATATCCTTGATGATTTTTACGATCCGCACTACGGTCAATTGAGCGCGCCCCGTTTGGATTTTGCAGTCGTACTTGAAGGTGGGGTGGCTGAAGCTGCATCTGAAGCCGTAGCCCTTTTGTGGTGGCGTGTGCAAGCGGGCTACAGTGCGCGTCATCATCATTTGGGTGAGGCTTGGGAGGCCTTCAAAGCGGCCGGTTATGGCGGACGCGTCAGCGCCGCGCATCTGGCACGCAGCCGTGCGGCGGCCATGGTGGGGCGGCCGCAGCAGGCCGGCCGCAGCCAAAGTCTGCCGGCAGCGCGCGCCGGCCTCTTGCTGCGCGACAACTTGCGTCATCGCAACACCATCGAGCGGGCTTATCGCAAAGCCATAGGGCAGGCGCGTCATGACATCATGATCGCCAACGCCTACTTTTTGCCCGGCGGGCGCCTGCGTCGCGCGCTCATCAAGGCGGCACGGCGCGGCGTCAAAGTCACGCTCTTGCTGCAAGGCAAGTACGAGTACTTCATGCAATACCATGCGGCACGACCGGTCTACGGCGCCTTGCTGGAGGCTGGCGTTGAAATCCATGAATACGCGGCAGGTTTTTTGCACGCCAAAGTGGCGGTGGTGGACGGGCGATGGGCCACAGTGGGCTCGTCCAACCTGGACCCTTTGAGTCTTTTGCTTGCACGGGAAGCCAACATGGTGATGGATGACCGCAGCTTTGCGCAAGCACTGCGCCAGCGCTTAGAGGGTGCCATTCAGGGCGGCAGGCGCCTGCAAAGTGCCCAATACAGCCGGCGTCCGTGGTTCGAGCGTTTGCTGGATCTGGCCGCCTATGCTTTGATGCGCCTGGCGCTGCTGGTGACCCGCCAACGCTACTGAATACGCTCGAGTTAGTTGACTGTTAATATCAGCCATGGACATGAAATCAAGCCTCCCAACAACCATCGCTGCCGGTGCTTTAGACGATGAAGGAACTCCTGTTTCGGTCAAGATCAGGGAGCGCCTTGTGCAGTCACGCAAGCGCTTTCATGCGAACGACAATATTGCTGCGTTCATTGAGCCCGGCGAGCTCGAAAAGCTGCTCGACGAAGTCGAGCTCAAGATGCAAGGGGTGCTCGACAGTCTGGTGATCGACACCGAACAAGATCACAACACCAACAACACGGCACGCCGGGTTGCCAAGATGTACCTCAATGAGGTTTTCAAGGGCCGTTATGTCGAGGCGCCGCCCATCACTGAGTTCCCCAATGCGGAGCATCTCAATGAGTTGATGATCGTGGGTCCGATCACCGTGCGTAGCGCCTGCTCACATCATTTTTGTCCGGTCATCGGTCAGGTCTGGATCGGTGTCATGCCCAACGAGCACACCAACGTGATCGGTCTTTCCAAATACGCGCGCCTGGCCGAGTGGATCATGGGTCGCCCGCAGATCCAGGAAGAGGCGGTGGTGCAACTGGCTGATTTGATTCAGTCCAAGACACAACCCGACGGACTGGCCATTGTGATGGAGGCCTCCCATTACTGCATGGGCTGGCGCGGCGTCAAAGACCTCGACAGCAAGATGATCAATTCGGTCATGCGCGGCGTGTTTTTGAAAGACCCGAACCTGCGCCGTGAATTTCTAGCACTCATTCCCAAAAAAATCTAAGGACCGAGTTGCCAGCAAGTGTTGAAGCAGCTGCGCTTCGACCGACCCGCACAGACAGCGCTTTGTACCTTTTATCTTTCAAGGATTTTTATCATGTTGGTCAGACTTCTTTATGCCAGTCGCGCTGTTGAGCCGCACAACACAGAAGCCACGGACGCCATACTGGCGCAGTCGCGAACCCATAACCCGGCCTCTGGTATCACCGGGATCCTTTGTTACGGCGGCGGTATTTTTCTGCAAGCCCTTGAAGGCGGGCGCAGCGCTGTCAACGAACTCTACGGTCATATACAGCGTGACCCGCGGCATAAGGATGTGGTTTTGCTGAGCTACGATGAAATCAGCGAGCGTAATTTCGGCAGCTGGACCATGGGGCTGGTCAATATCGCCAAGCTCAACACTTCCATCTTGCTCAAATACTCTGAGCGCCCTGAATTCGATCCCTATTCGGTCTCCGGCAATGTCTCTATGGCTTTGCTGCAGGAGTTGATGGCGACCGCCTCTATCGTCGGGCGTTCCTGACGCTTTGGACACCATGATCGCCGGCTGCGATTTCTCCAGCAGCCCCAGCCGCCGCAAAGCCATTGTTGTTGCCACCGGCACCTTGCAGCAAACACGGGTGCAACTGGCGCGGCTCGAGACCATAGAGTCACTGGATGATTTTTCCGCCTGGTTGCGCCAGGACCGTGCCTGGATCTGCGCTTTTGACTTTCCCTTCGGTCTTCCACGCGAACTGGTGCACACCCTGGGCTGGCCGCTGGAGTGGCACGCCTGCATGGCGCACTACGCCAGTTTGAGTCGGGCGCAGGTCCGCGACACCTTCGCTGCGTTTTGCAATGCCCGGCCGGCCGGCCGGAAATTCGCTCACCGCGCCACCGATGTGCCGGCCGGCTCCAGCAGCTCCATGAAATGGGTCAACCCGCCGGTCGCTTACATGCTGCACGCCGGCGTGCCCAGGCTGATCGATGCCGGTGTGTCGTTGCCGGGCCTGGGCCATTCTTCGACCGATCCGTCCCGCATCGCCCTGGAGGGCTATCCCGGGCTGTTGGCGCGGGAGTTGCTGGGCCCATCGCCGCGCAGCTATAAAAACGATGCCAAGGCGCTGCAAACCCCCGAGCGACTGATCGCACGCAAAGACATGCTGACTGCGCTCGAACACGGTCAGACGCGGCTGGGTCTGCGGCTCAAACTCACGCACGCGCAGCGTGAGCGTTTGATTGATGACGCCACTGGCGACTCGCTGGATGCCGTGCTGTGCCTGATGCAGGCAGCCTGGGCCCAACAGCAGCATGCCGCAGGGCATCCACGCTATGGACTGCCGGCGGTGGTCGATCCGCTTGAGGGCTGGATCATCACCGCCTGATTCATTTCCGCCGATGTGCGCCAAAGCGCAAAATACATCTTGAACAAAAAGGAACCAGGATGGCTTGGCGAAAATGGTTGGCAATTGGCATGTTGCGCAAAGCCTCCCTCTTGCGGCAGTTGACGGCGCTGTGGTTCATGCTCAAGGAGCCGGCCGCACCGCTAACGCCCAAGATGCTGGCTTTTGCGTTGTTGGCCTATGCCCTGAGCCCGATTGACCTCATCCCCGACTTTATTCCTGTCCTGGGCTGGCTCGATGACTTGATCTTGCTGCCGATGGGTTTGGCATTGGTGGTTTGGCTGGTACCGCACCCGCTCTGGCAGGCGATGCTGGACAAGGCAGACCTGTTTCAGGGGCGCTTACCCAAAATGCTTGCCGGCTTGATCTTGGTGCTGCTGATCTGGGCCGCGTTGATCATTGCCTTTGGCAGCTGGCTGGTCACCGAGCTCCTGCAGGCATGAAGCGCATGCGCCGGCTGCGGGCTATCGCCTTCTTGAGCGCGGGGCTACTTGTACTTGTGCATGGTGCAGTGTTGGCGGCTGAGATGAGTCTGCCGGGGCAGGCGCTGCCGCCCTGGACCGGCGTGGTGACCCACGTGGTAGATGGCGATACGGTGCATGTCCGGCCTGTGGCTGGTGGTGCCTCGCGCAGCCTGCGCCTGCTGGGCATGGATGCGCCTGAAATTTGCCAGGAAGGCGGCGTGGCGGCGCGCGATGCCTTGAATGAGCGAGTTTTTCAACGGCAAGTTCAGGTGCAGGTGCAAGGCAGCGATGACTACGGCCGCGATCTCGTCAGGCTTTATCTGGCCAGTGAAGACGTGGGACAGTGGATGGTTCAGCGGGGTCACGCCTGGTCTTACCGATTCAGGCAGGACCCGGGTCCTTATGCCGAGTCAGAGCGGCACGCCCAGATTTTGGGACGTGGTATTTTTGCCGGCTTGCCGCCGGAAAATCCCAGGGACTTCAGGCGTCGCCACGGACCTTGCACGCGTTAGCCCCGCAAATTTTCGAAGCCCGTATATGCAGTCAGTGGGCTTCGGACCGTGTGCTACAGACTTTGCAGCCGGGTGCGCGCCGGGTGCCTATTTCGCTCCAGCGCATGTGCAGCGCGTCCAGCATCAACAGCCGGCCGGCCAATGACTCGCCGGCACCGCAGAGCAACTTGAGCGCCTCTGCAGCCTGCATGCTGCCAATGATGCCTACCAGCGGTGCAAACACACCCATGGTGGCGCACTGGGTTTCCTCGGGGGCCTCTTCTTCAGGAAACAGGCAGGCATAGCAAGGGGCCAGGGGCTGGCGTGTGTCAAAAACAGACACCTGCCCATCCATGCGCAGTGCCGCACCCGAGACCAGCGGCTTGCCGTGCTGCACACAGGCCTTGTTGATGGCGTGGCGGGTTTGAAAATTGTCGGTGCAGTCGAGCACCACGTCGGCCGCCTGCACCCAGGCGTGCAGCGCCTGGCCTTCGGCCTTGGCCGTGACGGCCGTGACAACAACGTCCGGGTTGATCTGGCCAATCGCCGTGGCGATCGAGTCGGCCTTGAAGCTGCCCACGCGCGCCAGGGTGTGAGCGATTTGCCGTTGCAAATTGGTGGTATCAACGCGGTCATGGTCTACCACCGTGATGCGGCCGACACCGGCGCTGCCAAGGTACAAAGCAGCCGGAGAGCCCAGGCCGCCGGCTCCGATGACCAGGGCATTGGCGGCCAGCAGGCGTGCCTGGCCTTCGACCCCGATTTCTTCGAGCAGGATATGCCGCGAGTAACGCAGCAACTGGGAATCGTTCATGGCAGGCACACGGCTGCAGGCTTGGCCGGTGTTGCGTTCAGTCTTCTTTTTTCTCGGCCTTGCGCTCGACCATGGTTTTGCTGGTCACGACAGGTCTACCCTTGAGCTGGTTGAGCGCCTGCATCAGCGGAAAGTCCTTGTCGCTGCCGAACTCGGGCGGCCGGCGTTGCTCAGGGGATTTGCGCGACTCTTCTTCAAGTCGCTTCATGGCTTCTTCTCGGGCCTTTTCACGGGCCGGGTCTTTGACGTCAGCGCCCTGACCGCTGTTGAGGTGTTTTTCCAGGTCGGCTTCGCGTGTGCGCAAGGCAGCGAAAGGGCTGCCTTCCAGGGTTTCATCGACCATCATGTCCGGAATAATGCCCTTGGCTTGGATGGATTTGCCGCTGGGCGTGTAATAACGTGCCGTGGTGAGTTTTAAACCGGTGTCAGGTCCCAGCGGACGCACCGTCTGCACAGAGCCTTTACCGAAGGTTTGGTTGCCCATGATGGTGGCGCGCTTGTGGTCTTGCAGTGCGCCGGCCACGATTTCACTGGCCGAGGCCGAGCCTTCGTTGACCAGCACCACCAGCGGCACGTTTTTCAGAGCAGCGGGCAGGCGTTTGAGCGGATCGGTTCCGCGGCGGGCATAAAACTCCGGCGATGCTTTGTAGGTGAACTTACTTTCTGCCAACTGGCCGTTGGTGGACACCACGGTCACGTTCTCAGGTAAAAAAGCGGCCGACACGGCAACAGCCGCATCAAGCAGGCCGCCCGGGTCGTTGCGCAGGTCCAGCACCAGGCCCTTGAGCTTGGGCTCTTGCTTGTAAATCTGCTCGAGTTTGGTCACGAAGTCTTCGACCGTGCGCTCCTGGAACTGGCTCAGGCGGATCCAGGCATAGCCGGGCTCCAGCACTTTGCTGCGCACCGATTGCGTACGGATTTCCTCGCGCGTGATCGACACCGGGAAAGTGCGGTTCTCGTCTTTGCGGAAAATGGTCAACAAAACCTTGGTCTTGGGCTCACCGCGCATTTTCTTGACAGCTTCATTCAGGGAGAGTCCCTTGACAAAGGTGTCATCAATTTTGGTGATCAGGTCGTTGGGCTTGAGGCCGGCACGGTCTGCAGGCGAACCCTCGATCGGCGAGACCACCTTGACCAGGCCGTCTTCCTGGCTGATTTCGATGCCGACGCCGACAAAACGGCCGGTCGTGCCCTCACGGAATTCTTTGAAGGACTTTTTGTCAAAATAAACCGAGTGAGGGTCCAGGCTGGCGACCATGCCGGAGATGGCGTCTGTGATGAGTTTTTTATCATCAACCGGCTCGACGTAGTCACTCTTGACCATGCCGAACACCGCTGCGAGTTGTTGCAACTCTTCCAGAGGCAAGGGGGTCATAGCGCCCCTGGCAACGGCTTGCAACTGCACAGTGGTCAGCGCGCCGGCCATGGCGCCTACTGCGATCCAGCCGCTGATCTTTAATTTCTGACCCATACAAACACCTTGGTTGGTCTTGCCCCGGGCATTTCGGCAACAGGTGTTGCACATGCCCTAGCAGGAATCAAGAGAAATATACACCTTGGCGCCCGGCCTTGCACCACACTGCAATGATGGCCGCAGGAAAGTTTCAACCGTGGCCCTGGCCGGCAACCGCTGCGGCTGCTTTGGCAACAGCCTCGGCGTCGCCCAGGTAGTAGTGGCGAATCGGCTGCAAAGCTGCGTCCAGTTCGTACACCAGGGGGATGCCGTTAGGTATGTTCAGCCCAACGATGTCTTCGTTGGACATCTTGTCCAGGTACTTGATCAGCGCCCGGATGGAGTTGCCGTGCGCGGACACGACAATGCGCTTGCCTGACTTGATGGCAGGGGCCATGGACTCGTTCCAAAACGGCAGTACGCGGGCGACCGTGTCCTCCAGGCACTCGGTCAGGGGCACCTGCGCGGGCTGTAGTTTGGCGTAGCGCGGGTCTTGGCGCTCACAACGCGCATCGTCTGCGCTCAGTGCCGGCGGCGGGGTGTCGTAGCTGCGGCGCCAGGCCAGCACCTGCGCGTCGCCGTATTTTTGAGCTGTTTCAGCTTTGTTCAGGCCCTGCAGCGCGCCGTAATGACGCTCGTTCAGCCGCCAGCTGTGCACCACCGGCAGCCAGGTGCGGCCCATTTCGTCGAGCACATGCCACAGTGTGCGCGTGGCACGTTGGAGCACACTGGTGTAAGCCAGATCAAAGTCGTAGTTTTCTGCCTTGAGCAGCTTGCCGGCACTGTGCGCCTGTTCAATGCCGGTGGGCGTCAGGTCCACATCGGTCCAACCGGTGAATCGGTTTTCAAGGTTCCAGGTGGACTCGCCGTGACGGATAAGCACTAATTTGTACATGAGGTAGTTCGGGAAAAGGGCTGAAAAATGCCAAGGCTAAGGGTCACAAACAATGTTCGGGAATCGCCGGTTTCGGGGTCTTGCCAACCGGTCCAATGCGAAAGTCTTGCCCTGCATTCTAAAATCACTGCTTTACCGCCCTGTGGCGCAACACTCAAAAGGTTCAAATTGAAATTTCTCATCGACAACTGGATGCTGATTTCCGTCGCATTGGCTTCGGGCGGCATGCTCCTGTGGCCCCTGATTGCCGAGAGCGCTTCGGCCGGCAAGCTCAGCCCGACGGCTGCTGTGCAACTCATCAACCGTGAAAAAGCGGTAGTGATTGACGTGGGCGAACCCCATGAATTTGCGGCCGGCCACGTGGGCGGCTCTAAGAATATTCCCTTCGGCCAGCTCGAAGAAAAACTGCCCGGTCTGGTGAAAAACAAGGCTTTGCCCGTGATTCTGGTGTGCCCGCTGGGCGCGCGCGCCGGCCGCGCGGTGGCGGTGGCTAAAAAAATGGGCTATGAGCAGGCGCAAAGCCTGGGTGGTGGGCTCAAATCATGGCGAGAAGCCAATTTACCGGTCGAAAAAGCCTGAAAAAGACAGGAGCCCTGAACATGCCTACCGTCAAAATTTACACCACCGGCACCTGCCCCTACTGCCTGCAGGCCAAAGCCTTGCTCAAGCAGCGCGGCGTTGCAGAACTCGAAGAAATCCGCGTCGACCTCTTGCCCGGCCAGCGCGAAACCATGATGCAGATCACAGGCCGGCGCACCGTACCCCAGATTTTCATCGGCCAAACCCATGTGGGCGGTTGCGACGACCTGGTCGCGCTGGACGGCCGTGGCGGTTTGCTGCCATTGCTTGCAGCGGCTTGAGACTCCCACGCCGTCCGGCCTGAGATAATCTTTGGTTGGGTTCTCAGTGGCCCGACGACTTCCTACTTTTCGTTTTTGAAAGAGCACCATGGCAGAAGCCAATCTTGAACCGGTTTTTCAGATTCAGCGCGTTTACCTCAAAGACGTGTCGCTGGAGCAGCCCAATTCCCCCGAAATCCTGATGCAGCAAGAGCAACCCAGCGTGGACATTCAGTTGGGCGTCGAAACCAAACCGGTGGTCGAAGGCATTTTTGAGGTCACTGTGACCGCCACTGTGCACACCAAGATCCAAGACAAGACGGTCTTCATGGTTGAAGCCAAGCAAGCCGGCATTTTTGAAGTGCGCAACATCGACCCCGAGCAGCTCGGCTCTATCTTGGGCATTGCCTGCCCGCAGATCGTCTACCCCTACCTGCGCGGTAATGTGGCAGACCTGATTCAACGTGCCGGCTTTCCGCCCGTGCACCTGGCCGAAATCAACTTTCAGGCCATGTACCAGCAGCAGGCTGAAGACGCCAGCCAGGCCGCTCCCCAGATCATTGTTTAAGCCTTGAACGCCGCCCTGCACACCGTCCGGGCAACTTCGTTAGGCCACGCGGTATGAAAATCTGCGTCCTGGGCGCCGGGGCTTGGGGCACAGCGCTGGCTGTGTCGGCCAGCAACCAGGACCAGTCGCCGCATGCGCTCACGCTGTGGGCGCGCGATCCGGCACTGGTCACTGCCATGCAAAGCACCCGGCAAAACATGCGTTATCTGCCCGGTGTCGCGCTGCCCGAGTCCCTGCAAGTCACCGGCGGCGCAGCGCGCTCTTTAGAGGCGACTGTGCCCGGAAAAGACCTGGTCATCATCGCCACACCCATGGCCGGGCTGCGCAGTGTGCTGCTGCGCTTGCAGGCAGCCGGGGTGCGTGCGCCAGTGGCTTGGCTTTGCAAGGGTTTTGAATCGCCAGAGGAGCAGGCCCCGGACGGGGGCGGCTTGCTGGCTCATGAAATCTGTGCGCAGATGGCCCCCGACCTGGCAGCCGGCGTGCTGAGCGGGCCGAGTTTTGCGCGCGAAGTTGCGCTGGGCCAGCCGACCGCGCTGGTGGCCGCCAGTGAACACGCCGGTGTGCGAGACGCGCTGGTGGCGGCTTTTCACCGCCCGACCTTGCGTGTCTACGCCAGCCATGACATGGTGGGTGTAGAGGTGGGCGGCGCTGTTAAAAACGTGCTGGCGATAGCTTGCGGCTTTTGTGACGGTCTGCAACTCGGGCTCAATGCGCGGGCCGCTCTGATCACCCGCGGCCTGGCCGAAATGACCCGTCTGGGTGTGGCGCTGGGCGCGCGTGCCGACACCTTTACCGGCTTGTCGGGTCTGGGTGATCTGGTGCTCACGGCCACGGGCGATCTCAGCCGCAATCGCCAGGTCGGTGTGCTGCTGGCCCAGGGTCAGACACTGGCCCAGGCCGTGGCCAGCCTGGGCCATGTGGCTGAAGGTGTCTATTGCGCGCGAACGGTGGTGCAAAGGGCCAGAGCCCTGGGTGTTGACATGCCGATTGCCCAGGCCGTCGTAGCCCTGTTGGACGGCCACCTGAGTGCGTCGCAGGCGGTGGCTTCTTTGATGGAGCGCGACCCCACTGCTGAGCTGGGCTGAGCCCGGCGGTTTAAATCTCGATGTTGTCGATCAGCCGGGTCATGCCCAACTTGGCCGCACCGAGCACCACCAGAGGATCGCTGGCCAGGGCTTCGCTTTGCGGCAGCAGTAAATCACTGCGTCTGCGCACGCTCAGGTAGTCGGGTTTCCAGCCGCGCCGCGCCAGTGTTTGCATGGCGGCGGCTTCAAGCTCGGGCAATTGCGCCAAGCGCGCGCCCTTGGCGGCCTGGCCCAGGGCTTTCAGGGCGATCAACAGTTGCACGGCTTCTGCACGCTCAGTTGTGCTGAGGTAGCTGTTGCGCGAGGACAGTGCCAGGCCGTCCGCAGCGCGCTGCGTTTCGCCGGCGATGATCTCAATGGGCAAGGCCAGTTGCTGCACCATGCGCTGCACCACCAGCACCTGTTGGTAGTCTTTTTTGCCGAAAGCAGCGACACCCTCGGGCATGCCGGCAAAAACACAGGAAAAAAGTTTGAGCACCACGGTGCTGACACCAATGAAAAAGCCGGGACGGAAATGCCCTTCAAGAATATCCGACAGCTCCGAGGCCGGGTGAACCTTGTAGGTCTGTGGTTGTGGGTAGAGCTCTTTTTCGCGCGGAGCAAACAGCAGGTTGCAGCCGGCA
>CANIDW010000018.1 GCA_947466165.1 Comamonadaceae bacterium
CGTTAACATGCACACATATGTTCTTGTCTGATGAATGTCTTGTTTAACTCGACCCAAGCTTTGATGCGAAGCGCTATTCAGCGATGTCGTGCTGGCAGGCGCCGGCTTGGCCTTGTTGCCCTGGCCTGCTCCCTGCTGCTGAGCGGCGGCATGGCGCAGGCGCAGTTGCTGACGCCGCCTGCCAGGGTCGGTAACGCCTTGCCTTCGCTGGGCGACGGCTTGGAACTGGCGGCAGCCACAGAGCGGCGATTAGGCGACCGCATCGCCATGAGCATTTACCGGGATCCCGATTACCTGGATGACCCGCTGCTGGGCGACTATTTAAAAACCATCTGGGCCCCGCTGATGGCGGCAGCCCGTGACCGCGGTGAGCTGGGCCCTGAGCTAGAGGACCGATTTGCCTGGGACTTGCTCTTGGTGCGTGACCGCAGCGTCAATGCCTTTGCGCTGCCAGGCGGCTACATGGGCGTGCACACCGGCTTGATTGCCGTGGTCAGCAGTGCAGATGAGCTGGCCGCCGTGCTGGCGCATGAACTCAGCCATGTGACGCAGCGTCATATTTCACGCCTGATGACCAAGCAGCAACAGCAAACCCCCTGGGTCATAGGCGCCATGATTCTGGGCGTGTTGGCCGCCAGCAAAAGCCCGGACGCGGCTAACGCGGCCATCGTCGGCGGGCAGGCGCTTGCGGCGCAGGGGCAACTCAATTTCTCGCGGGATATGGAGCGCGAAGCGGACCGCGTCGGTTTTGGCGTCATGACGCAAGCTGGGTTTGAGGGGCAAGGCGTGAGCGGCATGTTTGAAAAACTTCAGCAGGCTGCCCGCCTGAATGACAACGGCGCCTACCCCTACTTGCGCTCACACCCGCTGACCACCGAGCGTATTGCCGAAGCGCGTGCACGTCTGCAAACGGGCGAGCCAGCTACGCAAAGCCGCTCAGCGCTGTTCGATCTTGAGCCGCAGTTACACGCCATGATGGCGGCGCGCGCGCGCGTGCTCGGCAGCCCGGGCGTGGACGATTTGCGCAGCATGGTGGCAGAAGGTCAGCGTGCAGCAACGGAGTCCGTATCGCCAGAAAAATTGCCGGTCTTGGCTGGTCGCGTTTACGGCGGCGCTTTGGCGGCAAGTCGTTTGCGTGAAGACGCTGTCGCGCGTGCCTTGGTTGCGCGCCTGAAAAGCATTGCTGTCCAGACGCCGGGGGCGGTGCGTGTTGCGCATTTGCTCGCCATCGAGCTTGAAACTGCCGCCGGCAGGCCGGGTGAGGCCACTGCAAGCGTGAAGTTTTCGCAAGACACGACTCGCGCAGAGTTGCTCATTGGAGGGCGTGCCATGTTGGCGGCAGGACTTCTAAGCCCGCTAGCCGATGCGCTGCAGACTTGGGTGGTGACACACCCTAAAGATGCACAAGCTTGGCAAATGCTGTCTGAAGTATGGAGCCGCCAGGCCGAGACCGTCCGGTCCATCCGGGCTGATGCCGAAAGCCGGGTAGCGCAGCTGGACTATCCGGCCGCTTTGGACAGACTTAAAGCCGCACAAGACATGCTGCGCGGCGGGCAAGCCGGTGTGGCGGGACGCAACGCGCACATCGATGCATCCATCATTGACACCCGCACCCGCCAGATCAGCAACTTAATCCGGGAACAAACGCGCGAGGACAAAGTCGATCGCTAACTGCAGCGTCGAGTAAATCAGGGAGCCCAGCAACGCAGCGCCAAAACTGCGCACGTCCAGCCCGCTGAGCAGGCCGGCCGCAGCCCAAAAGATCAGGGCATTGACGACAAATAAAAACAAACCCATGGTCAGCAATGTGACCGGCAGGGTGAGCAATATCAAAATGGGCCTGAGTACCAGGTTGAGCGCGCCCAGCAGGGCGGCTGCCAACAAGGCGGCGCCAAAACTGGTCACCACCACACCCTCGTAAAGATAGGCCACTGCAAGCAGGGCGGCGGCGCTCAACAGCCATTGGGTGATTAGTTTCATCAGCCCAGAATACCATTTGCCGCACGCGTGAAGCGTGCAGCAAGTCATGCGGTGCTTAGTCGGCGGTTACCAGCACCCCGACGCCGGCCAGTGCGGCAGCGCAACCCCACAGGCCCTCGCGCGCCTGAGGTTGCTGGTGATTGACGGGCTGCAGGTCTTCACCAAACTTGGGTCGGCGCGCATCCAGCACGCGTGAACCCGCATAGCGCGCCGTCAGCGAGTCCGTGAGCGTGGTCAAAGGACCCAGAGCAATTTGGGTGACCACGGTATCGCCTCTGGCTTGGAGCAAGGGAACGATTTCCTGAAAAGCCTTGTCGGCCCACTTGCTGCGCCATGTTTGCCGGGCATTGCTGGTGACCCATTTGCTGGCGTGGCGTGTCACGCGGGGTGTACAGGCCACAACAACCCAGCGCATGGGCTGATGGTCGGAACTGGTGGCCAGCATGGGTGTGAGTACCTGCACAGCGTGCTGGGTTTCGTCGAAATAAACGATCAGGGTGTCCATCATTTTCTCCTAGGGTTGTATTTGTAGATGACAGCTTTCAAGCGCGCCACGCCCATATCAAAAGTTTTCGATACGGGCGCAGCCTTGTGACTGGTGCTTATCCCGCCACAAATTTGTTGTCGTTACCGGCCTTGGTGCGACGCTCAGCCCAACTACCGGCCAGCAACACACCCGCGACTGAGACTGCGTAAGTGGACCAGCGTGCGAGCGTGCCCCATTCACCTTGGAAGATGTGAGACAGCCAGGCTTCGTTGACGATCATTTTGGCGGCGGTGAATGCCAACACGGCCGCACCAAGGCGGATGATGATCGGAAAACGCTCCACCAGTTTGAGAACCATGGTGCTGCCGAACACGACAATAGGAATGCTGATCAGCAAGCCGATGACGACCAGGTCAAAAGAGCCGTGCGCCGCACCGGCCACCCCCAGCACATTGTCGACACCCATGAGCGCATCAGCCACCACAATGGTTTTCATGGCGCCCCAGAACGTGCCGACGACGGGGCCGTCGTGCTCATCGCCGCTCTGGTCGGCCAGAAGTTTGTAGGCAATCCACAGCAGACCAAGGCCGCCGACAAGCATCAGACCAGGAATTTTGAGCAGCCAGACGACGCCCACAGTCATGGCCGAGCGAACAACAATCGCCCCGACCGTGCCCCACATCACCGCCCTTCTCTGTAAGTGCGGCGGCAAATTACGCGCTGCAAGGGCAATCACGATGGCGTTATCGCCAGCCAGGACGAGGTCAATCAAGACGATGGCCAAAAGGGCGGACCACCAAGGCGTTGAGAAAAGTTCCATTTACACACTCCAGCAATAGCATCAGAAAAAGAAAATTCTCAGGAGAATTTCCAAGTCAATTGAAGCTGTGCAGGAAAGGTGGGATGCAGCAGCGCTGGGCTGCGAACGCCTCGATCTAACCTGTGCAGGTTTCAATCGAAGGTCTGGCTCGACATGCAGTGTCGCTGCATGTCCAACAAGCCGGAAGTTCAAAACTTCGTAATGACGACTTGCCGATAAACTTTTGCTGCGGGTGTGTTGTAATTTCTGATACAGCAAAAGGCGGGAGTTACTCCCCTTCGTGCCAACATTAAACCCCAAGGATCAAAAACCTTAGCAAGCCTGGGGTTTTTTGGCGGCGCCATCATCCGGCGCCAAATTTTATTTTTTTGCGATCTCATGCCCGGCATCCACATCACTGACATCGAAGCGGCCATCAATTACTGGCGCGAGCGCAGCCCTTCGCCGGATGGCGTCACACTGGCGCCTGAATTGCGCGCGCTGGCCGAGGTCTATGCACTGCTGGTTTTCTACCATGAGGAAGAGGCTGACGAGGCCAGCTTTCCGGCCAAGGCCATGGCCGCCTGGCGGGTTTGGTACGACACCACGGCCGACACGCCCTGCATCGCAATTTGCTCAACCAGCCAGGGCGACGCCCTGTGCAAAGGCTGTGGCCGAAGTTTTGACGAGGTGCAGCACTGGCCGGCCATGTCGCCGGGTGAAAAGCGCGCCAGTTGGCGGCGCATCACCCTAGAGGGGAGTTCGTGGCGCTTTGGCCGTTATGCAGACCGGGCCCTGGAGAAAAAGCCCGTGGCGGCAAGCCCTGCCAACGGCTCGACTTGAGCTTGCGTTCGTGCCAGCACACAGCCTGCGGCCCTGAGCCGCGCTGGGCCAGCGCACCGATAGGACAGTTAGACGCGCCGTGCCAGCGCTGCGGCCAAACCGACGTAGCTTTCTGGGGTCATGGCCAGCAGACGCTGCTTTTCGGCGGCCGGGATGTCCAGCGACGCGATCAAGCCGTGCAAGGCTTGGGCGGTGACAGCTTTTCCCCGGGTGACTTCTTTGAGTTTTTCGTAAGCGCCTTGCACCCCGTAGCGGCGCATGACGGTTTGAATCGGCTCGGCCAGCACTTCCCAGGAGGCGTTGAGGTCTTCTGTGAGCGCTTCGCGGTTGAGCTCTAACTTGCCCAGCCCGACACCGAAGGAGTGGTAGGCCAGCACGGCATAACCCATGGCTACACCCATGTTGCGCAGCACGGTCGAGTCGGTCAAATCGCGCTGCCAGCGGCTGATAGGCAATTTTTCGCTCAAGTGGCGCAGCAATGCGTTGGCCAGGCCCAGGTTGCCTTCGGCATTTTCAAAGTCGATCGGATTGACCTTGTGCGGCATGGTGGAGGAGCCGATCTCACCGTCTTTGAGGCGCTGCTTGAAATAGCCAACGCTGACATAGCCCCAGATGTCGCGGGCAAAGTCGATCAGGATGGTGTTGCACCGAGCCACGGCGTCGAATAACTCGGCCATGTAGTCATGCGGCTCAATCTGAATGCTGTAAGGCTGAAAAGTCAGACCCAAGCCCCAGGCGCCGGTGTGGCCTTGGGGGTCAGGCTCCGGGCTTTCAACCACCCGGCGACTGAAGCCTTCCCAGTCAAACTCCGGCCAGGCTGACAGGTGCGCGTTGTAGTTGCCCACCGCACCGTTCATTTTGGCCATGATTTTGACCGCGGCGATTTTTTCGCGCGCTTGCACCAGACGCACCACCACGTTGGCAATTTCCTTGCCGACGGTGGTCGGACTGGCGGTCTGGCCATGCGTGCGGCTGAGCATGGGCTCGTCGGCAAACTGGTGCGCCATGGAGCGCAACTGTGAGATCAGTTTGTCAATGGCCGGCAGCAGCACTTGTTCGCGGCTGCTTTTAAGTTGCAGGGCATGGCTGGTGTTGTTGATGTCTTCACTGGTACAAGCAAAGTGGACGAATTCGGCAGCTGCCAGCAGCTCCGTTCGGGCCTCGAATTTGGACTTGAGCCAATACTCGACGGCCTTGACGTCATGGTTGGTGACTTTTTCAATGGCCTTGATGGCCAGCGCGTCAGCTTCCGAAAAATTGGTCACCAGCGAGCTCAGATAAGAGCGTGCGCCTGTGCTCAGTGGCTTGAATTCGGCAAAGCCTGCGTCAGACAGGGCAACAAACCAGGCCACTTCGACCTGCACCCGCCGGTGCATATAACCTTGCTCTGACATGAGCGGGCGCAGGGCGTCAAGCCGGGCGGCGTAGCGACCGTCCAAAGGCGACAGGGCATTGATGGTGGAAAAGCTCATGCACCAATTGTAGGTTGACGCTTGCGGCGGCCCCGGGCTGAGCCGATTCAGCTTAATCGATAGAATAGCTAAAAACGTCCTCCAAGCTAAATCTTCAAAACAATCTATGAAACTTATCGGATCAATTACCAGCCCCTACGCGCGCAAAGTGCGCATCGTCATGCTGGAGAAAAAGCTGGACTACCATTTTGTGGAGGAGAACGTCTGGGCGGCTGATACCACCATACCCGATGCCAACCCCCTGGGCAAGGTTCCTTGTCTGGTCATGGAGGGTGGCGAAGCGGTATTTGATTCGCGCGTCATCGTGGAGTACCTGGACACCTTGTCGCCGGTCGGCAAGCTGATTCCGGCCCAAGGTCGCGAGCGTGCTGAAGTCAAAACCTGGGAGGCATTGGCAGACGGTGTGCTGGATGCCGCCATCCTGGCGCGTCTGGAGGCCAGCTGGGCCGGCCGCGGCGAGGGTCAGCGGAGTCAAGCCTGGATAGACCGCCAGACGGGGAAAATTCACGCCTCACTCAAAGCCATGAGCGTCGGCCTGGGCGACAAGCTTTTTTGCAGTGGCGTCCATTTCAGCTTGTCTGACGTGGCCGTAGGATGCGCGCTGTCCTACCTGGACTTCCGGTTTGCACAGATCGACTGGCGTTCGGAGCACCCTAACCTGGGGCGCCTGCAAGAAAAGCTGAATCAACGCAGCAGCTTTATCGAGACCCAACCGAGCTGATTCTCAAAGCCACTTTGTTCGCCTGAATTCAGGTGTTGGCCCGACGCTTGAGCCAGCGCATCAAGCTGCCGACGGCAGGCAGCTTTTCATAAAGCTCCTCGGCCGTGTCCCAGTAGTCCCGATGAAATGCGATCAGCCCCTCGGGGCTGAGTTCCAGGTGCGAGCCGCCGCGCACGGTCTGCCAGACATCGGGGCTAAAACGCTTGAAGCGGAATACAAAATTCCAGGTTAAAAAGCACTGGGCGCCGTCCACCAGCTGCCCTGTCACTACAAAATGTGGCTTGTCGAGCGCCACAAACATGTGACGGAAAATGCCTTGCACCCCGGTCAGGCCGCGCACTTCGTTGAAAGGGTCTTTGAAGTAGGCTTGGGCTGTGTAGAAATCGCCCATCCGGGCGACGTCAGCGGGCTGCAGCGCTTCAAAAAAATGGGCAATTCGGGCCACCGCCTGACGCTCTGGCGACACGTCAGCGGGCAAGGAACCGGGCTCAGGCGTGGCGAAATGGCTGCTCATGGTTTTGGGCGCTCTGTGGCCGTTGCGGCATGCGGGTTTTTGACAAAGCGGCGTATCAGTGCATAAAAAGCGCTGTAAGGCAGCCAGCGCAAGAACTTCACCCCGAGGGTGAAACGCTTGGGAAAATGTATTTCAAACTCGCCTTTGCGCCAGCCGGCAAGTATTTCTGCCGCCGCCTGACTGGAGTTGATCAAGGCGGGCATCTTGAAATCGTTTTGCTCAGTCAGCGGTGTTTCCACAAAGCCAGGGTTGACCAGGCTCACGCCGATGCCGCTGGGCAGCAAGTCCATGTAAAGCGTTTCAGCCAGGTTGATCAATGCAGCTTTGGTCGGCCCGTAAGCCAGGCTTTTGGGCAAGCCGCGGTAGCCTGCCACACTGCCAACGAGGCAGATGTGACCGGCCCGGTGTTTCAGCAACTGCGGCAACACAGCGTCCAGCATGTAAAGCGCGCCCAGGTAGTTGACCTCCTGGTGCCTGATCATCTGCGGCAGGTCAAAGTGATCCGCGCGCTGAGCTTTGTAATGGCCTGCGCAGTACATGACCAGATCCAGGTCACCGGCCTGCTGCACCTTGTGCGCAGCGGCGCTGACAGCTGCCGGGTCTGTGACGTCCAGGGGCAGCGCAACAGCGCCCGGGTGCGTCTGGACAAAACGCGCTAAGGCCGCTTCATTGCGTGCCGATACATAAACCCGTGCGCCCGCCATATGCAAGGCGTGCGCAGTCGCTTCGCCAATACCGCTGGAGGCGCCAATCAGCCAGGCAACTTTGCCCTGCCATTGAGACAGTGGGGTGTTCAGACTCATGGCGTGGGAGTCAGCGTTTGACGAAGGACAAGGTCACCTCGCCGAGTTGAAAGCCGAACTTGCTCATGACGGCTTTGTTGATCATCACCTTATCGTTCATCAGGTACATCCAGTCGTCAAATTGCACTTCAAAGACCCGGCCATCAACCGGCAGTTGCAGTGTGTAGCCCCAACGAAATGCATTGCCCTTTTCTTCGCCAGAGGCCTGACCCACCACGTCTGCGGCTGTGCCGCTGTAGCGGCCGTCCGGCTGGCGGGTGAGCGTCCAGATGCGGCGCTGACGGCTGCCGTCGGAATAGCTGAACTCTTCGTCAAGCACGCCGACTTCTTGGCCGGGGGAGCCTTGCCAGCTGCATGTCATGACCACGGTAAAGCGTTTGACGACACGGCCTGAGCGGTCTGTGAAAAGTCCGTATGCGTCAATGGTGCCGTTGAAGTACTGGCGCAGGTCCAGCACTGGCTTTTCAGCTGCATAGTCAGCCACCTGCGGTCCGGCGCAAGCGCTCAGGCCCAGCACGGCGGCCAGCACCAAGGAGCTAAAAAACCATCGTTTTCTCTGAGTTTTCATGAGCTACTTTCATTTTGAGCGGGTCGTATAAGCAAAACATACAAGCAAACTGCAGCCAGCATTTTGAGCAGGCAAGGCAGCAAACAATAAGCAATCGCCAGTGCGTTGAGCGCGCCGGCATCACGCACGCCCGGAGCGTAGCCAAACAGGCTCAACAAAGGCAGTGCCAGCCCGGCGGCCAGCGCCAGGTTGAGCTTGGTGGCAAAGTTCCACCAGCCAAAGTATCCACCGGCCGCCAGCGCAGGATGGCGGGCCTGGCCGGCATGAACCACGCCGGCCAGCATCGCACCGGGCAGTGCCAGGTCAGCGCCCAGAGCCGCACCCGACAGGGCGCAGACCAGCGCAAAGGCCGTCACATCACCAGCACCCAATTGACTGGCCCAGATGAACACAGCGATCGACAGCGCCATACCCGCCAGCCAGCTGCGCGCCAGACCGAGCCGTTTGACAGCGGCCAGCCAGAGCGGGATGGCCAGCGCAGCACATAAGAAATAGCTGCCCAGAAACAGCGGCTCTAAAGCCGGTGGCGCTTGCAGCAGGTCTTGAATGAAAAACAGCACCAATGTGGCCGGCACGGCGCTGGCAATGCCATTGAATATGAACACAGTCATCAGCCGGCGAAATTGCGCTTGCTGCCACGGCAGCCATACCGAGCCGGCGGTGTGCGCCAATACGTCCCCATTGGCCGGCCCGGCCGCGGGTCGTACGGCTTGTTGCCAGCCCAGCCAGGCCAATACCAGCGCAGCGCAAAACACGGCCGCGGTAGATGGCAAACCGACCAAGGCAGGTAACACCGAAGCGGTGACCACGCCCAGCAGTCCCAGCCCTTCACGCCAGGCGACGATGCGGCTTTGTTGCGTTTCGCTGCCACCCAGCAAAGCGCCCCAAGCCTGGTGCGCCACCGTCAGAGCACTGTAGCCGGCATAGGTGATCATCAGCATGAGGCTGGCCCAGACAAGCAGCCCAGTCTGCGACAGTGCAGGCGGAAAAAAAAGCAATACAAAGCCAAGGGCCAACACCACAGCGGCGAGAGCACCAAAAGCCAAAACAGCGCCGGCCGATCGCGCAAACAGCCGGTCCACCAGCTTGCCGAGCGCGGGGTCGATGAAGGCGTCAAACAGCCGTGCGCCGAGCAGAACCGCCCCCAGCGTGGCCAGCGGCACGCCAAAAGCGCGGGCGTAATGGTTGGGCAAAATCACATAAAGGGGCAAGGCGGCAAAGGCCAGTGGGAAGCCCATCAAGCCATAAGCCAAACCGTTGCGCGTGCCGAAAGCGCTGCTGTTCAGCGCTGCTGCCTGAATGGGTTGGTTCTCTTCAAGGCTCACGCGCTGAGCTCCCCAGCAAAGACAAGCGCATGGCCGGCTCGGACGTCTGCGGCGACAGCCAGATGCCAAAAAACAAGCGCGCAAATTCTGGGTCAGCGATCTCGCCAACAGGCCGGCCGTTGAGCCAAAAGTTGGCGCTGATGCCCGGCCGGTGCAGGAACAAGACACGATCGCCAGCCTTCACATCGGGAAACACCCGCAGCATCTCAGCCGTCCATTGCTGTGCCTGCGCAGCCGACAAGTTTGCGCTGCGGCGCATTTCCTTGAGTGAGCGCTCAACGATGTCTGCCGCAGTGAAGTCCCGCAAGTAGGCCAACTCCAGCGCCAAGGGCTGGCTGGCAAAGTTGCGTGCCTTCAAGCCGGGCGGGCTCCACAGGCGTGCATCGTAAATTTTGAAGCCCCAGACGCTCAAACGGGTCTGGCCAATCAGCCTGGCGAGTGGCAGCACGTCCTGGAGTTCAGCCGGCGGCGCCTTGTCGGCTTGGCGGGCCAAGGCCTGCGGTAACAAACTGGCCAGACTCGGGGCGTGCCAGCCCAGCTGCAGCCACATTGCACAGAGCATTGCCATCAGCCAGCGGCGCTCTCCCATGGTCAGGCGTCCTACACCGGCTTGCGCAAGGTGAATTGCACAACGTCAGTATTGGCTTCGGCAAAAGCTGCTTCGCAGTAAGCGAGATAAAACTCCCAGATGCGCATGAAGCGAGTGTCAAAGCCGAGCTTGAGCACTTGCGGGGCTTGGGCCAGGAAGGCATCTCGCCACAGCCGCAGCGTGTGCGCGTAATCCTGGCCGAAGGCCAGTTCATCAACCACTTCCAGGCCGGCAGCGCGGGCATGGGCCCTGAACACCATGGGCGAAGGCAAGCAACCACCGGGGAATATGTACTGTTGAATGAAGTCGGTTGACTCGATGTAGCGCTCGTAAAGATGGTCGGCAATCACGATGCTCTGAATGCAGGCGTGGCCGCCCGGCTTGAGCAAGCGCGCAATGGTGTTGAAGTAAGTCGGCCAGTATTCGCGGCCTACGGCTTCGATCATTTCGATCGAGCAGATGGCGTCAAAAGATTGATCTGCCGCGTTGTTCACGCCGATGTCGCGGTAGTCCTGTAAACGCAAGTCGTGCGTTACCTTGGCTTTTGGCTGCTCCGCTGCCGCAGGAACACCGAGGCGTTTCAAGCGGGCCTGGGCCCATTGCAATTGCTCGGTGCTCAGCGTCACGCCGACCAGCGAGGCGCCGAATTCGGTGGTAGCCATTTCGGCCAGCGCCCCCCAGCCGCAGCCGATCTCCAGCACGCGACCGCCAGGCTGGACCTGCACCATGCGCAGCGCGCGCCGCACCTTGGCGTTTTGCGCTTCTTGCATGGAGGTGTCGGGCGATTCAAACATGGCCGACGAATAATTCATGGTGCCGTCCAGCCAAAGCTCGTAAAAAGCATTGCCCAGGTCGTAGTGGGCGTGTATGTTTTTCTGGCTGTTGGCTTTGGTATTGCGATTGAGCAAGTGCTTGAGCCGGTAAGCCAGTCGGCCCAGCCAGGTGCCGTAGATCACGTCTTCGACTTCTTTGCGGTTGAGGATCAACAGGCGCAGCAGATCGGTCAGCTGCGACGTGCTCCAGTCGCCGGCAATGTAACTTTCTGCAAAGCCGATGTCGCCAGAGCGCAGGGCTGCACCGCACACCTTCCAGTTGTGCAGGTACAAGCTGGCCATGGGCGCACCGCCCGAGCCAAAGCGCTGCATGCCACCGCCGGGCAGTTGCAGCGTGAGCGTGCCGTGCTTCAGGCGGGACAGCAGTTTCATGGCGCTGCGCGCAGCGGCCGGAGCGTCGGCGGGCAGCGGCTGCGACTTGCCGATGGGCCCGGGTGACTCGGCGCAGTTGTTGGTGTCGGCGGATGAGGGCGTTGAGTTCATCGGGTCACAAAGAGAGTTGGAGGCTGGGGTTTGGAGATGAAAGGCACGTGCTTTCGCCAGAGCTTGAAGGCTTGCCAATGGATGCGGGCCAGCACACCGAAGGTCATGGCCGGATAGCCCCAGAAGGCTTTGCGCAGACTGGCTGCGTTGATGGTTTGCAGGGCGCCGGCCACGCTGGTTTGCAGCAGGGGTCCGGTGGCGTCGTCATGGTCGATGCGGGCCACGGTTTTTTCAATGTTGTCTCGCCGGGCGCGCATGAAACGAAAGCGGTAACTGCCTTCGATACGGCAAAAGGGCGAGACGTGGAACACTTTGTCAGCGCGCAGTTCGTGGCCGTAACGCGGCGCGTCGAGCAAGTAGCAGTGGCGCTCGCCAAAGGTGTTGTTCACCTCAACCACGATGGCCCGCAGCGTCCCGTCTGCGCGGTGGCAGTACCAAAAACTCACGGGCTTGAAGGTGTAACCCAGCACGCGCGGATAGGTGTGCAGCCAGACTTCGCCTTGCGCATCGGCAATGCCCTGGGCCAGCAAGAGCGCGTCAAGCCAGGCCAGGCAATCGCTGCCGCCGTCACCGTGGTCGCTGTCATGAAAGCTCAAGAGCCCACGGCGGTTGCGTGCCAGCGCAGAGCTGCCGCCTGTTTGCATGGTACGCAGCGGCAGCATTAAAAAATAAGTCGGGTAACTGAAAGCGTGGTGCGCAGGCTTGAGCCGCGTGTGGCGCACTTCGCCAAAGCCGATCAGGGCCTGGACTGAAGCGACTGGCGTGCTTGCTGCGTTCATGCCTTGCGCCATTCGGTGTTGGCCAGTAAAGGCGGTGGCGCCACAAAAGCGGGTTCATTGAGGTCCACAATGAGTTCAGCCACCAGCAGGCCGGACTTCAGACCGTCTTCATGAAATCCGTAGCCCGTCCAGGCACCGCAAAAATAAGTGTGCTGCTGGCCTTGCAAGGCCGGCAGGTCTTTTTGGGCGCGGATGGCGGCGCCGTCAAAAACGGGGTGTGCGTAATCAAAGCTGCCCAGTATTTTTTCAGCAGCGATGGGTGTGACCGGGTTCAAGGAAACCACCACCGGTTGTTGAAAGGGCAACGGTTGCAGCAAATTCAGCAGGTAATGCAGACAAACCTGCGTGCACTCGCGACCGCTGTCGCTTGCGCGTTCGTAGTTCCAGGCGGCCCAGGCCAGGGGGCGC
>CANIDW010000019.1 GCA_947466165.1 Comamonadaceae bacterium
ACGTCATTCACGGCGCCGACCACGGTGCGGTTGAGCGAGCGGTTCAGGGCGTTGCTGTGGCGGGTTTGGAAACCGGGCGTATCGACAAACACAAACTGCGTGGGCCCGATGGATCGCATGCCGGTGATGCGGTGGCGCGTGGTTTGCGCCTTGCGCGAGGTGATGCTGATCTTTTGGCCCACCAGCGCATTGAGCAAGGTGGACTTGCCGACGTTGGGTTTGCCGACGATGGCGATCAAGCCGCAGCGCTGGCCTTCGGTGGGTGTGGCCGGCGCATTGCTGGCGCGGCTGGCCATTGCCCGGGCCAGCATGGCGTCGAGCGCTTCAGGCGACTGGACAGGGCTCAGGCCGGATGCAGTCTGGTCCTTAGGGGAAGCGGCTTTTTTGCCTTGGGTCATGAAAATCCATCAGAGGCTGCCCGTAGACAGCGCAGGTTAGTGGCTCGCTGCCTAGCTCTCAAGCGTCTTGACGAATGCCAGCATGGCCGAGGCCGCAGCCTGCTCACCGGCCCGGCGTGAACCGCCGATGCCGCGTTCGGCACGGCCGTATTCGGAGATTTCGCATTCGACATCGAAAGTTTGCTGGTGGGCTGCGCCTGAGGTGCCGACAACGCGGTAGATTGGCAGGTTCATTTTGCGGCCCTGCAGCCATTCCTGCAGTTCGGTCTTGGGGTCTTTGCCGATGGCCGGCATTTGCGGTGTGATGTCTACGTCTTTAAACAGCCGGCGCACCAGCGCCGAAGCGCTGTCAAAGCCGGCGTCCAGATAGACCGCGCCGATGATAGCTTCGAGGGCGTCTGCCAGGATGGAAGGACGCTTTTGACCACCGGATTTAACTTCGCCCTCACCCAGGCGCATCAGCAGAGGAAGGCCCAGCGTCAGGGCCAGTTGGTGCAGCGTCTCTTGTTTGACAAGGTTGGCGCGCACGCGGGACAAGTCGCCCTCGGGCAGTTCAGCCAACCGCTCGTACAACAGGCCGGCCACCGCCAGGTTGAGCACGGAGTCACCCAGAAATTCAAGCCGCTCGTTGTGGTCGACTGAAAAGCTGCGGTGCGTCAGCGCCTGCTGCAGCAGCTTGGGTTGGGCAAACTCGTGGGCCAGCCTTTGTTGCAGCGCCAACAACGGTCCGCCCAGGGACGGCTGAGGGGCAGAAAGTGCAGTTGGGCGACTCATGAGCTTGGTAATGGGCAAGGGCTTAGCGGCAGCGCTTAGTCAAAGCCGCCTATGCGCTTGAGGTTGCCAAAGTTCATCCAGACAAAAAATGCTTTGCCAACGATGTTTTTTTCCGGCACAAAACCCCAGTAGCGCGAATCCATGGAGTTGTCGCGGTTGTCACCCATCATGAAATAGTGCCCGGGCGGCACTTTGCAGACCACGCCTTCACTGCTGTAGCGGCAGTTGTCACGAAACGGGAAGTCTTCGGTGGCCTGCACAAAAGACGGGCGATCGTCTTCATTGAGGATGCGGTATTTGCGTTGGCCGTCGGCTGCCACTTCCTGGTACTGCTTGGTGTAGCGCAGCGCGTCCTCGTCAAAAAACTCGGGCAGCGCGGTTTTGTCCAGGGGCTTGCCATTGACAGTGATTTTTTTGTTCAGGTAAGCCACTTCGTCACCGGGCAGGCCGACCACCCGCTTGATGTAGTCCAGGCTGGGCTTGGGCGGGTAGCGGAACACCATCACATCACCGCGCTCGGGGCTGTGGTTGTCAAAAATCTTGGTGTTTAAGACCGGCAGACGCACACCGTAATGGAATTTATTGACCAGGATCAGGTCGTTGATCATGAGGGTAGGGATCATCGAGCCGGATGGGATTTTGAAGGGCTCAAACAAAAAAGAGCGCAGCACAAACACCACCACAATGACAGGGAACAAGCCGGCAGTCCAGTCCAGCCACCAGGGCTGCAACAAGAGGCTGTTACGGGCCTTGTCCAGATCGACTTCGTCAGTGCGCAGACCCTGACTGCTGAGTTCCGAGCGACGCTGGGTGACGCTCACTTGAAGCTGCTCAGCCGCCCGCCTGCGCTGGGGTAAAAAATAAAGGCGCTCAGCCAGCCAGTAGACGCCGGTGACCACAGTCGCCAAAAACAGCAGCAAGGCGAAATTACCCTCCACCATTCCGATGTACCAGGCGCCGCCATAGCCCACAAAAGCCGCCAGCACCAGGGCCGTGATTGAACTCATGACAGCGAGCATTAATCTTCTACCTGCAGTATGGCCAGGAAAGCCTCTTGGGGCACCTCGACTGAGCCGATTTGTTTCATGCGTTTTTTGCCTGCTTTTTGTTTTTCAAGCAGCTTCTTCTTGCGCGAAATGTCGCCGCCGTAGCACTTGGCGATCACGTTTTTACGCAGTGCCTTGATTGTCTCACGCGCAATCACGTTGGCCCCGATGGCCGCCTGGATGGCAACGTCGAACTGCTGGCGTGAAATGATCTCGCGCATTTTGCTCACGACAGCGCGGCCGCGGTACTGCGACTGGCTGCGGTGAACAATGATGGACAGCGCGTCCACCCGGTCACCGTTGAGCAAAATATCCACCTTCACCACGTCCGAGGCGCGGAACTCCTTGAACTCGTAGTCCATGGAGGCGTAACCGCGTGAGACGGACTTGAGCTTGTCAAAGAAGTCCAACACGATCTCGCCCAGCGGCATGTCGTAGGTCAGCATGACCTGTTTGCCGTGGTAAGCCATGTTCAGCTGGATACCGCGCTTCTGGTTGGCCAGCGTCATGACGGCGCCCACATAGTCTTGCGGCATATAAAGATGCACGGTCACGATGGGTTCGCGGATTTCCTGAATGCGCCCGGCATCCGGAATCTTGGACGGGTTTTCCACCATCAGCATCTCGCCGCCGGGCATAAGCACTTCATAGACCACGCTGGGCGCGGTGGTGATCAGGTCCTGGTCAAACTCGCGCTCCAGGCGCTCCTGCACGATCTCCATGTGCAAGAGCCCCAGAAAGCCGCAGCGAAAACCAAAGCCCAGCGCCTGGCTGACCTCGGGCTCGTAATGCAGCGAGGCGTCGTTGAGCTTGAGCTTTTCAAGCGCGTCGCGCAGCGACTCGTACTCGCTGGCCTCCGACGGGTACAAGCCGGCAAACACCTGGGGTTGGATTTCCTTGAAACCGGGCAGCGCCTGGGTAGCGGCAAAGGCCGCGCCGCCGGTGCCCGGCTTGATCATGGTGACGGTGTCGCCCACTTTGGCCGCCTGCAACTCTTTGATGCCGGCAATCACAAAGCCTACTTCACCCGCCTCCAGCGCCTGGCGCGGCTCGGTGTGCGGCGTGAAAACGCCGAGTTGCTCGGCGTTGTAGAGTGCCTCGGTGGCCATCAGTTTGATGCGGTCGCCCTTGGCCAGACGCCCGTCCACCACGCGCACCAGCATCACCACGCCCACGTAGGCGTCATACCAGCTGTCAATGATCATGGCCCGCAGCGGCGCGTCAGGGTTCCCCTTGGGCGCCGGGATGCGGGCGACAACGGCTTCGAGGATTTCGTCGATGCCCATGCCGGTCTTGGCGCTGCACGGAATCGCGTCGGTGGCGTCAATTCCAATCACATCTTCAATCTCGAGCTTGGCGTTCTCGGGATCGGCCTGCGGCAAATCCATTTTGTTGAGCACCGGCACAACGGTCACGCCCAGGTCCAGCGCGGTGTAGCAGTTGGCCACCGTCTGCGCTTCCACGCCCTGACTGGCATCCACAACGAGCAGCGCGCCTTCGCAAGCTGAGAGCGAACGGCTGACTTCGTAAGAGAAGTCGACATGCCCGGGGGTATCGATCAAATTGAGGTTGTAAACCTGGCCATCAGCGGCCTGGTAACGCAGTGCAGCGGTCTGCGCTTTGATGGTTATCCCACGCTCTTTTTCTAAATCCATGGAGTCCAGGACTTGGGCGCTCATTTCGCGGTCTTGCAAACCTCCGCAGCGCTGGATGATCCGGTCTGCCAGCGTGGACTTTCCGTGATCGATGTGGGCAATGATCGAAAAATTTCTGATGTGATTCATCAAAGCAAACGCCTAAGTACTTGAAATTATTGCGAAGACCAGGGGCCGACTTCGTAACAGACATAAAAAAGGGCGCGTCGGTTTGCGACGCGCCCTGAACCAACAATCTATGGCAACTGCGATAGTTGGAACTTCATTGTAGGCAAAAAGCCGGTGCTGCATAGCCTCATAAAAGCCCAAACCGTGTCGTTGCAGACCAGCAACATGAAACTTATACACAACTTATTCACAATTCTATTTGCGCAACTCTGAACAACTTGTGGGCGATCTGTGGATCACGCATAAATTGCTTAAAACGTGTGCACAAGCACCACTCAGAAACGATCTATATAGCAAAATAAACCGAAAGAAGCCCTCATTCTATCCAAATTCGTTGAAGCACTATTCGCATTATGAATAACTTAAATACAAGTTAGCGCCTACAGACAAAGAAAAAGAACCTGGGGAAATAAAAAATAAATTTTTACAGGGCCTCAAAAAGCCCCCGCAACCCTGAAGCCCACAGGGCTTCAAAGGCTATGGCGCGCTCAGCGGCCGGGGCGAATCAAGGCGTATTGCGCCAGCTCACCACGGCGGAACAGCACATTGACGGTCTTGGTTTTATCGATTTTGGCCAGCGACTGCTCAAAATCCTTGACGCTGAGCACCTCGGCATTGGCAATCGCCACGATCACGTCGCCCTCGCGCAAACCGGCGCGGGCGGCAGCGCCTTCGACCGACTCGACGCGCACACCGCCGCGCAGCTTCAATTCTTTCTTTTGCGTGTCATTGAGCTCTCCCACCACCAGCCCAATGGCCTGGGCGGGGCCCGCTACCGGGGGTTTGGCTTCGGGCGCAGCAGCACGGCGTGCGGGTTTTTCAGGCTCGATCTCAGCAATGGTCACCATCAGATCGCGCGAAGCACCACGGCGAAACACCGTGATGGGTGAACGTGTACCGGGCTTGACGTTGCCCACGAGTCGCGGCAAATCGGAGGATTTTTCGATGACCTTGCCGTCGAACCGGGTGATGATGTCGCCAGCTTCTATGCCGGCTTTGTCGGCAGGCGCACCCGCTTCCACGCCCCGAACCAAAGCGCCTTGCGCCCGGCCCAGGCCGATGGATTCGGCGATCTCTTTGCTGACCTGCTCAATTTGCACCCCAATGCGTCCGCGCGTGACACGGCCAGTACTGCGCAGCTGGTCAGACACGCGAATGGCTTCGTCGATCGGGATAGCAAAAGATATGCCCTGAAAGCCGCCCGAACGGGAGTAAATCTGGCTGTTGATGCCGATCACCTCACCGCGCATATTGATGAGCGGCCCGCCAGAGTTACCGGGGTTGATGGCCACGTCGGTCTGGATGAAAGGCAGGTAGTCGCCGGTGTCGCGCTGCTTGGCGCTGACGATGCCGGCAGTGACGGTATTTTCCAGGCCGAACGGCGAGCCGATGGCCATGACCCACTCGCCCACGCGCATACGGTTGGCGTCACCGATTTTGACGGCCGAAAGGCCACTGGCGTCAATTTTCACAACAGCCACGTCAGAGCGCTTATCAGCCCCGATGATCCTGGCCTTGAATTCGCGCTTGTCGGTCAGCGTGACGATGACCTCGTCCGCGCCTTCGACCACATGCGCATTGGTCATCACAAAGCCATCGCTGGACAAAACAAAGCCCGAGCCGACGCCACGCGGCTGGTCTTCATCGGGTTGACCGCGGTCCGGCCGGGGTGAGCGCGGCATGTTGGGCGGCACCGGAATCCCGAAGCGACGGAAGAACTCGAGCATTTGCTCCTCAGTGCCGCCGCCGGCTGCGCTGGCCGGTTTGGCTTTTTCGAGCGTGCGTATATTGACGACCGAAGGCCCGACCTGATCAACCAGGTCGGTGAAGTCCGGCAGCGCACGGGCTTGTGCCAAAGCCGGTTGCGGCGCCAAGATGGCAGCACTCAGGCTCAATGTCACCAGGGCGTTCAAGGCCAAAGCGCGCAAGGGGATTCGATTCAGTGGAAGCATCATGAGCTCTCAGAAAAAACAAGAAAAAGAAAAGCGAATTTTGACCAAATGGGGGCGCCGGCACATGTCTTCAAGTGAGCGCCTGACCTTTGTTCCACAACATCCACCACTTTAGCGGCAAGCTGAACAAACGGTCACTGCGCCGCATCAGAAACCTGCAAATGCAGCGGCCTTCGCGGGGCATGCACAGCACGGCGCATGTCCAGCCAGCGCTCGGGCGCGGCCGCACGCTCCGCCCACAACCACCACACAGCACCTGCCGGATTGTCCAGTCGCAGCAGCACGGCCGATTGCAAGTCGAGCACCACCACAGGGGCATTGAGCTCAGCGCTGGCTTGGTAGACCTCGCTCTCCCAGTACCAGTTTTCCCCGTCCCACTGCAGCTCGCCAACCGGCGAACGCCGCCAGCCGGCTGTCATGGCCAGGCCAGCCAGCAGGCAGCACAGCACCCCCAGCAGCGGCCGCCAGTCGCCTGGCGGCGCACTGCGCCACCACCAAATGGTGACACCGGCAGCCAACAACCAGCCGAAAAACAAAAAAAACACCAGAAAACGCGAACGCCCCAAGGGATAGCTCACCGATGGGGCGTTGTGCAGGGTCACAGCAGGGGCCGTTTTAAATCCGCTTAAAAACCAGAGAGCCGTTGGTGCCGCCAAAACCGAAATTGTTTTTAAGTGCCACATCCATCTTCACATCACGCGCCGTGTTGGCGCAGTAGTCCAGGTCACACTCCGGATCCTGGTTGAAGATGTTGATGGTGGGCGGTACTTTTTGATGATGAAGCGCCAGCACGGTGTAGACCGATTCGATGCCGCCCGCACCACCTAGCAAGTGACCCGTCATGGACTTGGTCGAACTCACCACCATGCGCCGGGCATGCTCGCCGAAAGCGGCTTTGATAGCCTGGGTTTCATTGATGTCACCCAAGGGTGTGGAGGTGCCGTGTGCGTTGAGGTACTGAACCTGATCAGCATTGACTGCGGCGTTGGCCAAGGCACTCAACATAGCGCGGCGCGGGCCGTCCATGCTGGGCGCGGTCATGTGGCCGGCGTCAGCGCTCATGCCGAAACCGGCGAGCTCGCCATAAATCCGGGCACCACGCGCCTTGGCGTGTTCGTATTCTTCAAGCACCATCACGCCTGCGCCCTCGCCCAGCACAAAACCGTCGCGGTCTTTGTCCCAGGGGCGGCTGGCGGTTTGAGGGTCGTCGTTGCGGGTAGACAGCGCCCGCATGGCGGCAAAGCCGCCCACGCCCAGCGGGGAGACGGTGGCTTCTGAGCCGCCGGCGATCATCACGTCGGCGTCGCCGTATTCGATCATGCGGCCAGCTTGACCAATGCAATGCAGGCCGGTGGTGCAGGCCGTGACGATGGCGATGTTGGGGCCCTTAAAGCCGAACTTCATCGACACATGTCCGGAAATCATGTTGATGATGGAGCCGGGTACAAAAAACGGTGTGATGCGCCTAGGCCCCTTGGCAACCAGTTCAACCTTGGTTTCTTCAATCAGCGGCAGGCCGCCAATGCCCGAACCGATGACGCAACCTATACGCACGGCCTGATCTTCGGTCAGTAAATCGCCTATCGGCAAACCGCTGTCCGCCACGGCCTGACAAGCTGCAGCCATGCCGTAATGGATGAAAGTGTCCATGTGCCGGCCTTCTTTTTCAGCGATGTAATCACTGATCTGGAAACCCTTGACCTCCCCTGCGATCTTGCAGGAGAAAGCGGTGGCATCAAACTTGGTAATCAGCCCGATGCCTGATTGCCCGGCCAGAAGGTTGGTCCAATTTTCAGCTACCGTGTTGCCCACGGGGCTGATACAACCCAGACCTGTCACTACGACGCGACGACGGCTCATTCGCAAATCCTGGAGAAAAACTCAAAAGGCCGCGAACGGCCTTTGAGTAAGTTGGGGAAAAGCCTGATCAGGCTTTGTGGTGGGTGTTGGCGTAATCAATCGCGTTTTGCACGGTGGTGATTTTTTCCGCGTCCTCGTCCGGGATCTCAATGCCAAACTCGTCTTCGAGGGCCATCACCAGTTCCACTGTGTCAAGTGAGTCTGCGCCCAAGTCGGCCACAAACGATTTCTCGCTGGTGACCTGGCCTTCTTCAACGCCAAGCTGCTCGGCAATAATTTTCTTAACACGTGCTTCGATATCGCTCATAGTTCCCTCTAAGGGTTGTGAATTAATCCGTGATTTTAGCCGCTTAGAGAGCGCTCTCCCTTCAGGCCCGCCGGACGGATGAGAACCGGCTTAAAACTCAGTTTTTACCTCAAAAGGCCTCACATGTACATGCCGCCGTTGACATGAATTTCCTGTCCGGTGATGTAGCCGGCATCAGGACTTGCTATGAAAGCGACCGCATGCGCGATGTCTTGCGGCTTGCCCAGGTGTCCCAGCGGAATCTGACCGAGCAATGCTTTTTGCTGCTCTTCGGGCAAACCGGCGGTCATGTCGGTTTCAATGAAACCCGGGGCAATGCAGTTGACGGTGATGCCTCGCGAGCCCAACTCACGGGCCAGCGCACGCGTCATGCCGGCCACGCCAGCCTTGGCGGCAGCGTAATTGGCCTGCCCGGGGTTACCGGATGCACCCACCACCGAAGTGATGTTGATGATACGGCCGTAGCGTTGTTTCATCATCGTGCGCATGACGCCGCGGCTCATGCGAAACACCGCTTTGAGGTTGGTGTCGAGCACCGCATCCCAGTCTTCGTCTTTTAATCGCATGGCCAGCATGTCGCGGGTAATACCCGCGTTATTGACCAGAACCTGAATGCCGCCGTGTTCTTTGACCAGGCTGTCGATCAGCGCTTCAATGCCGGCCGCATCGGTCACGTTGAGGTTTTTGCCGGCGCAGCCCGGGTAGGCGGCGAGCGTGTTTGAAATATGGGCAGCCCCCTCATCTGTGGTGGCCGTGCCGATCAGCTTCATGCCCCGGCGGGCAAGTTCGAGTGCAATGGCTGCGCCAATGCCGCGCGAAGCCCCTGTCACCAGCGCCAGCTGGCCTTTAATTTGGATGTCCGTCATGCTTTGCTCATCAAGAGTGTTTTAACTTCGGCCAGGCTGGCAGGGTCGAACAGGGCTGCTCCCGTCAGGTCGGCGTCTATGCGCTTGACCATGCCGGCCAGCACTTTACCTGGGCCGCATTCGATCAGGGTGTGCAGACCGCGCGCTTTCATTGCCAGCACGCACTCGACCCAGCGCACAGGGCCAAAAGCTTGCCGGTACAGCGCATCGCGCAGGCGGTCCAGATCAGACTCGACAGCCACATCAATATTGTTGACCACCGGAATCTGCGGCGCAGCCAGAGTCAAGGAAGCGAGTTTTTCGCGCAATTTATCTGCAGCAGGCTTCATCAGACTCGAGTGAAAAGGCGCAGAAACTGCCAAAGGCAAAGCGCGTTTGGCGCCATTGGCTTTGAGCACTTCGCAAGCCTTGTCAACGGCGGCTTTGCTGCCGGCTATCACGGTTTGTCCCGGGTCATTGAAATTAACGGCCTCTACCGCTTCGGCCGAACCCGGCCCGAAACTGCGCACGGCTTCTGTGCAACCTTCGATAACTTTGTCGGCCGGCATGCCGAGAATGGCCGCCATGGCACCCACCCCCACAGGCACCGCATCTTGCATGGCTTGGGCCCGAAAGCGAACCAGTGGCGTGGCCTGACGCAATGTCAAAACACCGGCCGCCACCAGGGCCGAATACTCACCCAATGAATGGCCGGCGACCGCAGCCGGAATGGCACCGGTCTCTGACAGCCAAACGCGGTAAGCAGTCACTGCGGCCACCAGCATCACGGGCTGGGTGTTGGTGGTCAGGGCCAGGGCTTCTTTGGGGCCTTCACGAATGAGTTGCCCCAGGTCTTCGCCCAAGGCGTCAGAAGCTTCTGCCAGAGTTTGCGCCACCAAGGGGTGTGCACCCCAAGCGTCCAGCATGCCAACCGACTGCGAACCCTGGCCAGGAAAGATAAAAGCAAATGGCTTCAAAAACGAGACTCCGTTAAACAAGCGTTGAGGTAATCGAAGTGAGCGCCGCAACCCGCTCAGTAGTCGAGCAGCACAGCGCCCCAGGTGAAGCCGCCGCCCACGCCTTCGAGCATGAGGGTGTCGCCTTTTTTGATTTTGCCGCTGCGCACGGCCACATCCAACGCCAGCGGAATTGACGCGGCTGAGGTGTTGCCATGCTGGTCTACCGTCACCACCACTTTGTCCATGGACAGCTTGAGCTTTTTGGCGGTGCTTTGCATGATGCGGATGTTGGCCTGGTGCGGAATCAGCCAGTCGATGTCGGCCTCGGTTTTGCCGGCCTTAGCCAGCACCGCACGGGCGGCGTCTTCGAGCACGCCAACGGCCAGCTTGAAAACAGCTTGACCGTCCATGGTCAGCAGCGGGCTGCCCGACACCTTGCCGCCCGAGACATGCCCGGGAACGCACAAAATATCGACATGTTTGCCATCGGCATGCAGGTCTGTGGCCCAAATACCGGGCTCATCCGAGGCCTCCAGCACCACAGCGCCGGCACCGTCGCCAAACAAGACGCAAGTGGTGCGGTCTGAAAAGTCCAGAATGCGCGAGAAAACTTCGGCACCCACCACCAAGGCCCGTTTGGCGCTGCCCGTCTTAATCAGGGAATCAGCCAAAGTCAGGGCATACACAAAGCCGCTGCAAACCGCCTGCACGTCAAAAGCCGGGCAACCGGCCACACCCAGCTTGTTTTGCAAGATGCAGGCCGATGACGGAAACACCATGTCCGGGGTCGACGTCGCCACAATGATCAGGTCTATGTCTGCGGCCTGGCAGCCGGCCGCCTCGATGGCCTTGCGGCAGGCGTGCAGCGCCAGGTCACTGACGCCAACATCGGTCTCGGCAAAATGCCGCGCCCGTATGCCGGTGCGCTCAACGATCCAGTCGTCGGAGGTCTCAACGCCTTTGGCAGCCAGTTCGGCGACCAGTTCGGCATTGCTCAGACGGCGCGGCGGCAGGTAGCTGCCCGTGCCAGTGATGCGGGAAAAACGACTCATTCAGGGCTCACATGAGGGACGAAAGATCGTCAATGGACAGGGGCCTGCGGCAAAGTAGAAAACTCCTCTGAATCTGCCACCGAAGCGGCTTCGCTCAGGGAAACAGCAGCCACATGGGCCAGCAGCGGTGCCGCGTGGGCAATGCGTTCCTTCACTTTGCCCAGCAGGTTGTTAGCGGCTGCATCATAAGCGCGATTGAGTGCGCGCTCAAAGGCAAAAGCATCTGCCGAACCGTGACTTTTAAATACCAGGCCACGCAAGCCCAACAGCGCAGCGCCGTTGTAGCGACGGTGGTCAACACGCTTTTTAAACGCAGATAGAACCGGATAAGACATAAAAGCAGCAATTTTCGTGAAGATATTGCGAGAAAACTCAGCCTTCATGAAGCCGCCTATCATGGCCGCCAGGCCTTCGCTGGCTTTGAGCGCAACATTGCCCACAAAGCCGTCGCAAACCACGATGTCCGTGGTTCCTTTGAAAATATCATTGCCCTCGACATTGCCAAAAAAGTTTAAATCGCCACTTTTAGAGGCAGTTCGCAGCAATTCACCTGCTTTTTTAATGACTTCGCTTCCTTTAATGACTTCCTCGCCAATGTTCAAGAGTCCTACGCTAGGCGCGGGCACATTGGAAATGGCGGCCACCAGGGCAGAGCCCATGACGGCGAACTGCAGCAAATGGTGCTCACTGCAGTCGACGTTGGCCCCCAGGTCCAATACGGTGGTGGCGCCGCCTTTGGCGTTGGGCAGCTGGGTGGCGATGGCCGGGCGGTCAATGCCATCGACCGTTTTAAGCACATAACGCGAAATAGCCATGAGGGCGCCGGTGTTACCGGCTGACACAGCGACGTCGGCCGCACCATCCTTGACCTGCTGAACGGACACCCGCATGGAAGAGTCTTTTTTGCGCCGCAGGGCGACCTCGAGCGGGTCATCCATGGTCACCACTTCCGAGGCTGGAACAATCTGGCAACGCGGATGCGACTGCAACTGGGCAAAGAGGGGGTGGGCCGACAGGCTGGCGGGCAGACCTGTTAGAAGAATGCCGGCATCGGTGTGCGTGCTCAAAAAAGCCAGGCTGGCCGGCACGGTCACCGAGGGGCCGAAGTCCCCGCCCATGGCGTCAACGGCAATCCTGATCATGGGGTGACAGCAACTGTCAAAAAGAGCTTAAGCAA
>CANIDW010000020.1 GCA_947466165.1 Comamonadaceae bacterium
CCCGCCCAACCGCCTGCCAATGACCAATACCACCCCGGCCAACACCAGACAGGTGACGCCGGCCAGCCCCGCTGCCAAACCTTGAGATTCTTCCCATGGCCTTGCACCCTGCCCCGGCGCTTTTGACTTTACCCGGCTTGTCCAAACCAATGCCCCGGCTCTGGCCCGCCCTGATGGCGCTGGCCCTGTTGGCGGCCGGTGGCGCTGCTTTAGCGCAAAGTCAGACAGCGCCGCGTGTGAAATTTGTCACCAGCGAAGGCGAGTTTGTGGTGGAGGTCTATCCAGACAAAGCACCCAAGACAGTTGCCAACTTTTTGCAGTACGTCAATGACAAGCACTACGACGGCACGGTGTTTCACCGGGTGATCAGCAACTTCATGGTGCAAGGTGGCGGCTTTGACGCGCGCTACAACCAAAAGCCCACCCGGGCACCCGTGCTGCACGAAGGTCGCGAAGCGCTGGCCAAAGGCGGCGACAAAAATACCGTCGGCACGCTGGCCATGGCCCGTACCAATGACCCGCAATCCGCCACAGCGCAGTTTTTCATCAACGTCAAAGACAACGACTTTCTCAACCCCACGCCGATACCGCCGGGTGACCCGGTGCCGCGCTTCGAGTACCAGGGCCGTGTCTATGAAAACACACCTCGCGCCCAACTGCTCAACGCAGCGCAATTGTTCGGCTACACCGTCTTTGGCAAAGTCGTCAGCGGCATGGAGGTGGTCAATAAAATCAAGTCTGTGCCCACCGGCGCAGGTGGCCCATTCCCCAGCGACGTGCCCAAGACGCCCGTTCTTATAATCAGTGCTTCCCTGAACAAATGAGCAAGCCCATGACCAATCCCAAAGTTGAACTCCACATTGCCTCTCACGGCGTGATCACCCTTGAACTTGAGCAGGACAAAGCGCCTAAATCAGTGGCCAATTTCCTGAGCTATGTCAGCAAGGGCCATTACGACAACACCGTTTTTCACCGCGTGATTGCTGACTTCATGGTTCAAGGCGGCGGCTTTGCTGTGGGCATGAAGCAAAAGCCCACCCATGGCGAGATCGAAAACGAGGCCAACAACGGCCTGAAAAACCTGCACTACACGGTCGCCATGGCGCGCACCAACCAACCCCACTCGGCCAGCTCGCAGTTTTTCATCAACGTCTCGGACAACGACTTTCTGGACCATTCCGCTCCGACAACGTCGGGCTGGGGTTACGCGGTGTTTGCCAAAGTGATTGGCGGCACAGAGATTGTGGACAAGATTGCCGGCTGCAAAACCGGCCGCAAAGGCCTTCATGAAGACGTGCCACTGGTTGATGTGATCATCGAAAAAGCCGTCTTGCTGGCCTGAAGACAAGGCCGCGCTGTCAGGGCCTGCGCCCTGCTCTGCGGCCATGGCCCCGCCCATGAAAGTGCCCACCATGGCCACGCTGCAAGCGCCTGCTTCATGGGCCGTGGTGGACTTTATTTCCGACCTGCACCTGCGCGCGCAAGAGCCCGCCAACTTTGACGCCTGGGCGCGCTACCTCAAGAGCACACCGGCTGACGCCGTCTTCATGCTTGGTGATGTGTTTGAAGTCTGGGTAGGTGACGACGTGATTGATGCAGAAAGTGGGCTGAGCCGGCGCTTTGAAGCACTTTGCGCAGACGAAATGAGCGCCGCCGGAGAGCGTCTTGCACTTTTTTTCATGCATGGCAACCGCGATTTTCTGCTTGGCCAAACCCTGATGAAACGCTGTCATGCCACTTTGCTGGCAGACCCGACTGTGCTGCAGTTTGCCGGACAAAACTGGCTGCTGTCGCATGGTGACGCGCTGTGCCTGGCCGATACCGAGTACCTGGCGTTCAGGCAGCAAGTGCAGCAAGCCCCCTGGCAGCAGGCTTTTTTGGCGCGCCCGCTGGCCGAGCGTGAAGCCATTGCCCTGGCGCTGCGGGCGCAAAGTCAGGCGCGCCACAAAGAGGGTGTCGCCTACGCCGAGGTTGACAGCACTGCCGCCGTCCAATGGTTGCAGGCTGCCGGTGCTAAGACGCTGATTCACGGTCATACACACCGCCCGGGCACCCACGACCTGGGCCAGGGCTTGCAGCGCGTGGTGCTCAGCGACTGGGATGCCGCCGCCCGTCCGCCAAGAGCCGAGGTGCTGCGCCTGAGTGCCTCCGGGCTGCAGCGGCTGGCGCTGCCCGTTTAAGCTGCGCGCCGTGCTCAAGCGATTGTTAGGCTGGCTGCCCAGGGGTTTGCGCCCTGCCCGCCAGCGGGCCGTCGATATTCCTGAGGCGCTTTGGCAGCGCACTTTGCAAGACTTTCCTTTTTTGCCCGCAGCCCCAGCCGCGCTGACCGACCGCCTGCGCGCTATGACCGGTGAGTTTCTGGCCGACAAGGAATTTTCCGGCGCGCATGGCTTGCAAGTGACGGATGCAATGGCCGTGGCGATTGCCGCGCAGGCCTGCCTGCCGGTGCTGCACCTGGGCCTGCATTGGTACGACGACTTCAAGGGCATCGTGGTCCACCCCGGCGCCATGCTGGCGCGCCGCGAAGTGACCGACGAGGCTGGCGTGGTGCACCGTTACACCGAAGAGCTCAGCGGCGAGGCCATGGAAATGGGGCCGGTGACGCTGAGTTGGGCCGACGTGGCCGCGTCGGGCGAGTCGGCGCCTGAGGGCTACAACGTGGTGATTCACGAGTTCGTTCACAAGCTCGACATGCGAAATGGCCAGGCCGATGGCTGCCCGCCCCTGCCCACGCGCGCACTGCGCCAGCTCTGGCAAAGCACCATGCAAGAGAGTTACGCCAGGTTTTGCACCCAAGTGAGCATGGCCGATCGCTTCGGTGCGCCAGCGCCCTGGCTCGACGCTTATGCCGCCAGCGCACCGGCGGAGTTTTTTGCGGTGGCCAGCGAGGCTTATTTCGTCAACCCCGGGCGCTTTGCAGAGAGTTTTCCAGAGCTGCTACCTCTGCTCAACGGTTTTTTCAAACCAGAGACTTGAGCGAAACCGCCTGTGCAGCTCAGCGCTTGAGCAAGGCCTTGAGAATGTTTTGCACACGCCGGCTTTGCGCGGCGTCAAAGGCGCTGCCAAACACCTGGGCCATGTCGTCTGCCGTGGTTTCATGCGGCGCAGGCGCGTTGCGGCGGGTGAGCAATTGCAGCTGCAACATACGGCGCGCGCTGATGTGCTCGGCCGGCGTGGGCAGCTCGGTAGCAATCTCCAGGCGCAGCAAGGCTTCGGCGGCGTCGCCCTTGGCTGGCGCAGACAAAGACTGCGCCCAACGCGTCCGCGTGGCCGCCGGCACGGGCTTGCCCAGGTCTTGCGCCGAAGGCAATTGCGCAGGGTCACGCTTTTCCCAGGCTGACAGCAAATGGGTGAGCACTTCGCCATGGGCTTGCTCATGGAGTTTTTGCAGGGCCTGGTTGGCAATCTCGAAGGCTTCACGCTGAGCGCGGAAAGCGGCATCACCCAGTCGTGGGCCACGCTCTTCAAAAGCGGGGCGCTCGCTGCGAATGCCGCGTTCCGGGCGCTCGTCGCGGCGCGGTTCAAACTTGTTTTCCATGCCGGTGCGCGGGCGGGCGTCGGGCTTGCTGCCGGGTCGCGCGTCTTTGCGGTCACCGAACTTGCCGCCGCGGCCAGCGGGTGCGGGCTCGGCCTTGCGCATGCCGGGGCGGTCGTCGCCGCGCATGGCGACCACAGGCTTGGGTGCGGGCTTGGCCGGCGCGGGTGCCGGGGTGGGCTCGGCTTCGGCCACAGCTTCTTCGGCGGCGGGGGCGGCGTCTTCGCTTGCCGCAGCGGTGTCGGGTGCGGCTTCAGGTGCAGCTACAGCGGCGCTTTCGGCCACAACAACTGCTGCATCAGCTTGCTCAGCGACGGGCGCAGCGGCTTCGGCTGGCGCAGCTGCGGCGGCTGGCGCTGCAGGAGCCGCCGGCGGTAACTGGCCGCGCACCACGGCTTCCAGAGCTTTGGCCGCAGCGTGAATTTTTTGCGCGTCGCCACTGGCTGTGGCTGCGGCCACAGCCTTGGAGGCTTCCAGCACCATGCGGTCAAACTCGCCCAGTGCACCGGCGGCTTTTTCTCGCTCGGCGGTTTTGCGCTGGAAAGCGTCGTCAATCGGCTTGCGAAAAGCGTCCCACAGCTTTTGCTCTTGCTTGCGCTCGATCGGCACCTGCTGGGCTTCGTGCTGCCAGCGTTGCTGCACGGTCTTGACGGCGTCTATGCGCAGTTGCGACTCTGCGCCCAGGGCTTGCGCCTCTTCGATCATGGCGCGGCGGCGCGCCAGGCTGTCGTTGCGGGCCGCGGTCAGCGGCGCATCAGCGGCGTCCATGGCAGCTTTCCACTGGGGCTGGATCTCCGCAAAGGCTTTTTCGCTCAGGTGGCCGGCTTCGCGCCACTTGCTCACAAAGCCGTTGAGGCTGCGGATATGGTGCTTCCAGTCTGTGTTGGTCTTGTGGGCTTCGGCCCAGGCCAGCACTTCGTCAATCAGCACGCGCCGCTGGGCCTTGGTGGCCTCGGTCTGTTCCTTGGTTTTTTCCAGCCAGGCCTCGACCACTTTGTGAGACGCGCTACAGGCGTCGTCAAAGCGTTTCCACAGCGCGTGGTTGGGCGTGCCGCCCTGGTCGCTGGTTTTCCACTGCTCGCGCATGGCGCGCAGCGCTTCTTGCTGCTTGCGCCCGCCCAGCGGCTTGGCCAGCAGCGCTTCAGCTTTTTCCACCAGGTCTTCACGGATCTGATCGGCGCGCCAGCGCTGCCAGCCTTCGAGTTCACCGGCGGTGGTCAGGGCCGCATGGGCGGCAGTTTCCAGCGTGTTCGGGATGTTGCGCACATGCACTTTCAGGGCGGCGCGCAAGTCGGCGGCGGCCTTGGGGGTGGCTTTGCCGTGGCCTTCGGCGACTTCGGCTTCAAGCTTGGTGAGCGCGGCCTGCACAACTTCGCTGGCCTTGGCGCGGAGTTCGGCCAAGACTGCGGGGTCCAGCTTGACCTTAGGTGCGCGGGCCGGTTTGTCGCCGGCGACAGCGCCCGCCTCGGCATTCTGGCCACGCGCGCTGCGCAGCTCGTCGGCCCACACCGGCACGGCCGGCAATGGGGCGCCGGCATCTTCAGAGGCCGCCACCGCCATTGCCAGAGCGGCTTGAAAAGCCTCCCAGACGGCGAGCAGCTGGGCGCGCGAATTCTCAATCAGCGGTAAAAACTTGGCATCCACACTGGCCCAGACCGGGTCCTGAGTCAGTTCTGAGGCCTGGGACTGCCAGTGCGCGACGTCGGCGCGCAAGGCCTCCCATATCGCCTGCGCTTCTCGCCAGGGCTTGGTGGAGAGCACTTCCGTGCGTTGTGTGATCAGTACAGCAGCCTCGCGCTGAACCTGAGCGCGGTGTTGCAAGTCTTCGATGGTCTTGACGCGCTCAGCCAGTTGCACTTTCAGCCCGGCCAGCGGCTCGCGCGACAGCGGCGCCCCGGCTTTGGCCGCATCACGCTGCCAGGCCAAGGCATCGGCCAGATTGAGCTTGGGCAAGGCCAGCAGAGCCCGGGCCTTGTCAGCCCACTCGGCGGCGACAGCTTCCTGTCCTTTGGCGCGCTTGATGTCGTCTAATTTTTCCTTCACCAGCTTGGCAGCGCCCTTGTCCCGGTTGGCCAGGTCTTTGAACACCTCCGACATCTGCTCGGCACTCGGGTTGTGGGACAACCATTCGCGGATGCGGCTGACCCGCTCACCCGATGTGGCCGCCGTCAGAGCACCGCCGGTCAAAGCGTCCATGGGATGCGCGTCGGCCCCCCTGGCCTGGGATGGTTTGGTGTTGGAGGGGTCGACTTTGGCGGAATTGGACATGTTGGCTAGCTAGATAGAAAGAAAAAGTGCGCAGATTGACGCATCTGCAAAAAGGCTGGCCCGAAAGCCACGACCGGGCTTTAAGGGCCAGGTTTTCTACATCAGTGGTCGCAGGCGGAGCGCCCGGGCAGCTGTTGGAGATAAAGGCAAAGCCGCTATTTTCGCTGGTTTTTAAGCCTTGTCAGCAAAACAAGCGCAGCCAGGTCAAGACGCCGGCTAAAGTAAGGCACGACACCCTGACCAAGTTGCAGGCCATTTGGGAGCCAAGCAGGCTAACCCGCCGCACCAATCCTTGCCCCTCAAGCTGACAAAGCCAACCACGAGAGGCTTATGAAATGCCTATAAATGAATATCAAATACAATTGATATTCTTGACGGGCTATCTTTAAGCCTTTTAGAATTTCTTCAGGCATGTAGAACCATCAGGGACTACCCGAAGTGGCCAGCCTGGGACTCAATGCACCTATTTGGTGCAAAAATCAAGGCCTAAAATTCCCAATTAGGGGCTAAACACTACCGGTAGTGCTTGTAAAAGGCGCAAGCACTATATATAGTGCCCCCACGTCCTTGGAGTAATCGCTCCAAGGCATTGAACGGCTTGTGATTTGAACGATCCCGAGCCGCCCCGTTTCAAAACGACCGGCCCACACATTGCCGCCCCCGAATTTCACGAAAGCTCACACTGAAAAAACTCATGCCCACCAGCTGGCCGGCTTTAAAGCTGCAAGCTGGAAGCGACGAAAGGAGTTACATGTCAACGACTTTGAATTTAAGCCTGCACAAGTGCATGGCAGACTTCCGCAGCAGCGCCCGGAATGTTTTTAACGATATTGCAGCCGGTTTCCTTCAAATCAGCCACAACGGCTTTGCCATGCTGGGCCTGGCCCTGGTGTTTGTGATGATCACCCTGACCGCCCGCCCCGACCTGCGCGAAGCCGGCGAAATCCGCCTGATGGCGCTGCTTCTGGCGCGCCAGGAAGCCAGCATCGGCTTCACCGAACCGGGTGCAGTAGACCGCGCCACGGCCGCCAACCCCAAGGATTTGCCCAGCAAACAAGCGGCGGTGGCTTTCTGGTTGAGTAAAAAATACGCTGTCGCCCCCGAACCGCTGAGCGCGCTGGTGGCCCACGCCTTTGCGATCGGTGAAAAGTCCAAACTCGACCCGACCCTGATACTGGCCATCATGGCGATCGAATCCGGTTTCAACCCCTTCGCCCAAAGCCCCGTCGGCGCCCAAGGCCTGATGCAGGTCATGACCGGTGTGCACCACGACAAATATGCGCACTTCGGCGGACGCATGGCGGCTTTTGACCCGGTGACCAACCTGCGTGTGGGCGTTAAGGTCTTGCAAGAATGTATTTCCCGGGCCGGCTCGATTGAAGGCGGTCTGAAGTTTTACGTAGGCGCAGCCAATCTGGACGATGACGGCGGCTATGCCAGCAAAGTCCTGGCCGAACACGGGCGTTTACAGGCTGTTTTTGCCGGGAAGCGGCAGCCTTTTGACACCCTGGCCGAGCCCATGCCAATACCAGCGTCATACCAGACTCCGGCCCCGGCTGAGAGCCCGCTCAAGTCTGAGCCGGTGGCCAAAGTCGCGCTGCTGGGCAACTAGGCCGATAAGGCCTGTCAGCTACACTTTAAGGGTGCGCGACTGGCGATAGGTATGGGCGGTTGAAAAACAGCGCATGCTGACGTGGGACACCACTTGGAAGCGCACCGCTTGCGGGCTATCTAGCCCAAAGCGATCAGCCGTTCGCCTGGGCAGCCCTTGCTTCTCTTCCTTACTATATGGACACTGAGGACAAGGAACACCGTCTTTAAGGACTGCCATGTACGACCGCCACCATCTGATTGAGCAAACCGACCCGGAACTATGGGCTGCCATCAAGGCTGAGAACGCCCGCCAAGAGCACCACATTGAGCTGATTGCCAGCGAAAACTACGCCTCGCCCGCCGTCATGGCCGCGCAGGGCTCGCAACTCACCAACAAATACGCCGAAGGCTACCCGGGTCGCCGCTATTACGGTGGCTGCGAGCACGTGGACGTGGCCGAGCAACTGGCGATTGACCGCGTCAAGCTGATTTTTGGTGCCGATGCCGCCAACGTGCAGCCGCATTGCGGCGCCTCGGCCAACATGGCCGTGTTTCTGGCATTCCTCAAGCCAAGAGACACCATCATGGGCATGAGCCTGGCCGAAGGCGGCCACCTGACGCACGGCATGGCGCTGAACATGAGCGGCAAATGGTTCAACGTAGTCAGCTACGGCCTGAACGCCAAGGAAGAAATCGACTACGACGCCATGGAACGCAAGGCGCACGAATCCAAACCCAAACTGATCATCGCCGGCGCTTCAGCTTATTCGCTGGGTATCGACTTTGCACGTTTTGCCAAGGTGGCCAAAGACGTGGGCGCCATTTTTCTGGTGGACATGGCGCATTACGCCGGCCTGATCGCCGCAGGCGTGTATCCCAACCCGGTGCCGCACGCCGACGTGGTGACATCAACCACCCACAAGAGCTTGCGCGGCCCGCGCGGCGGCATTATTTTGATGAAATCCGTGCACGAAAAAGCCATCAACAGCGCCATCTTCCCCGGCCTGCAGGGCGGCCCCCTGATGCACGTGATTGCCGCCAAGGCAGTGGCTTTCAAAGAAGCGCTGGAGCCCGGCTTCAAGATTTACCAGCAGCAAGTCATCAAGAACGCGCAGATCGTTGCCGAGACCCTGATCTCACGCGGCCTGCGCATTGTCAGCGGCCGCACCGAAAGCCATGTCATGCTGGTGGATCTGCGCGCCAAAGGCATCACCGGCAAGGAAGCCGAATCCGTGCTGGGCAGCGCCCACATGACGATCAACAAGAACGCTATTCCTAACGACCCTGAAAAACCGATGGTCACCAGCGGCGTGCGCATCGGCACCCCCGCCATGACCACACGCGGCTTCAAGGACGAAGAAGCGCGCATGACGGCGCACCTGATCGCCGACGTGCTGGACAACCCGCGCGACACGGCCAACATTGACGCCGTGCGCGCCAAGGTGCACGCCCTGACCAGCCGCTTCCCCGTCTACAAATAATGGCCCTTGACCGATGAAGTGTCCTTTTTGCGGCAACCTCGAAACCCAGGTCGTCGAGACCCGGATTTCCGAGGATGCAGACTTCATCCGGCGCCGCCGCCAGTGCAGCGCCTGTGAAAAGCGCTTCACCACCTATGAACGGCCTGACGTCAACTTTCCGGCCATCGTCAAAAAAGACGGCCGGCGCATTGAGTACAAGCGCAGCAAGATTCTCGAATCCATGAACCTGGCCTTGCGCAAACGCCCGGTCAGCACCGAGCAGGTGGACTCGGCCATTGAACGGATAGAAGAAAAACTGCTCAACCTGGGTTTGCGCGAAGTGCCTTCAACGCGCCTTGGCGAGCTGGTCATGCGCGAGCTCAAGAAACTCGACAAAGTGGCCTACGTGCGCTTTGCCAGCGTGTACCGCAGCTTTGAAGACATCGACGACTTCAAAAATCTGGTCGACGAGGTCAGGCGCTAAGGCACTTTAGTTACTGGGCACTGCGATGGCCGCCTAGCGCCAGCATTCAGCCACGCTCCACGTGCTGTTCAAGACGCCCCGCAGACCGGTCTGGTTGATCGTCAGACTGCCGCAAACATCGCCGGCCATGCTGCCTTCAGGCACCGCCTGCACAAGGTAGCTGTTCACACTGGCTTCACGCACGCTCAGACGGTAGTGCACAGAACCTTGCGTGGGGACCTGTTGCAGACGCTGCGGCAAGACGGGGGCAGCATTTGACGGACTCAGGTACTGGCCATTGGCACTGTAATAACGCTCCATGTAGTGCTGCGCCTCAAGCAAGGCGGCCATGGCTTCAGTGCGATGGCCTCTTTGCACATAGCGCGTGTAAGCGGGCAGCGCGACCGCGGAAAGCACACCCATGATCACCAGCACCACCAGCAATTCGACCAAAGAAAAACCGGCGAGCCGGAACTGCCGCCCTAAGTGTGCGCTTTGAAACACTTGAGCTTTCATGATGCAGGCGGATTGATGATGCGCATCCAGACGCGGTCTGCCAGCGTGCCGGCATCGCCGGGTGCAGCGCGTTGAACAGACAGGCGGCACTGCAGCCAGACCACCGCACCGCTGCGCAGACCCGGCCGGATTTCGCGGTAGTCCGGGCTGAAACCACGCGCCGTGATTACGTAGACGTCTGCGTTGCCCACGGCGGCACCGTTTTGCAGCAAGGGCAGCGCCTGCCGCTCCACCACGCACTGCGGCAGCATCTGCGGCGCAAAAGCGCTGTCCAAAGATTCGACAAAGGCTTGTGCCACGCTGGTCAGCGATGCGAATGCACCACCTGAACCCGACCAGGTTTGCGGATTGGCCCAGCCGGGTACGGCCGTAGCGTTGATGGGTATCAACACAGACTCTTGCAAGCTGCTGACCCGTTGAGCGTCTGCCAGCAAGAGTTGGCTCTGGCAATAGCGCAAAGCGGCCTCGGCATACTGCTCGGCCAGCCAATGCATACGAACGTTATGGCTGACACGCTCATTGGAGCTGGCCTTGCGCAAGCTGGCCGCAGACGTCAAGCCGATGACCACCAGCAAGACCAGCACGATGATGAGTGAAGCGCCTTGCCCGCGCGCCAGATACATGCGACGCCGGCTCATCAGGGTGTCTTGCTGCGCAAGGCGATGGTGCTGAAATAAACGCGCCTCAAACGCCCGTCGGCAGCAGTCCGGAGAACCCCGTCACAGTCGAGGTAGGACTGCCAGGCGGCGTCTTCTGCTTTGGCCGGTGCCTCACTGCTGCGCATCAGCAAGCACACCCGCACACTCATGACGCGGCTGAAATCGGCGCTGCTGGCTTGTGTGTAGCGAATCAGCTGAGGCGAAGCGCCCCCGTCAGATTGACCGTACCAAAACTGCAAACGCTCGACGTTGTCCACCAGCGGTATGGTGCTGCTGCCACTGCTGCATCGCAGCTCGCTGCGCCCCGGGCTGCTGCTGCCGACGCCGTAGCGGTTGAAGGTGATCCCGTTTTGACTGGCAGGCAAAGCCTCGCCAGCGCAATCGGTCCCCTTGCCCTTAGACACCACCGAGTTGTAGAGATCAACTTCGTAAGCAATTTCAATGGAGGGTGTTCCCCCGCTGATGGCGCAAGTCGAAGGGTTGGCGGAAGGCGCTGCGCTAAACCCTTTGTCGCAGCCAAACACTGCGCGTCCTTCATAGCTTTGGTTAAACACCCGCGTGTCCGCGTTCATGCTGGTGGGCAGTGCATAACCGGCCATGAGCAGTTCGCGCGTCAGAATGCGCAAGCCGATTTGTGCGTCCTCGTCCATCTGCGCTACGGCCGATTGCAAACGACCCGTTTGAGCATTGCTCAGGTAAGAGGCCAGCACCGCACCCACCACCACCAGCCCGATACCCAGCGCCACCAGTATTTCTATCAGGGCAAAGCCTGTGCTGTCAGAGGGCATGGGCCACCGTTTCATGGATGAACCCGGAAATAGCTACAGCGAATGCTGCTGTCGCCCACAGCCAGTCCTGCGGGGCACTCCTTGACCAGCGCTGTCGTTTCATCGGCATTGGCCAGCAGCGGGTCACGCCAGGCCAGCCACACATCGGCAGCGGCGAAGGCAGCCTGCCTTTGCACAAACACAGAGCCTTGCGGAAGCGCTGCACGCGCCAAGACCCGCCACTGCGCCAGGTCCAAAGCCGCAAGCTCAAGGGCGCTGCAAACGCTATTCGGTTCGTTGCAAAGCTGCGCCGGCAGATCCAGGTTGCCTGATTGGGCGGCAAAACTGACCTTGTAGTCATAGGCCTGCGCCGCAAAGCCAGCCGGGTTGGCCCGCATGCGCTCGCTGATCTCCACAGCCAAGGTCAAAGCCTGGGCGCGGTATTGGCTCATTTTGGTATAGCGCAAAGCGGCCGCATTGGCGCTGGCCAAAGCC
>CANIDW010000021.1 GCA_947466165.1 Comamonadaceae bacterium
AAGCCGCTCAAACGGCGGCACGCGCTTTTGTTGAAGCGCTACCGAGCCGGGTCAAACTCGGGGTGGTCAGTCTGGCGGGCTCAGCGGCCGTGGTGCAAGGGCCCACCGACAGCCGCGACGATCTGTTCAAAGCCATCGACGGGCTCGCCCTGCAGCGCGGCTCCGCCTTGGGCAGCGGCATCGTGGTAGCGCTGGCCACCCTGATGCCGGCTGCCGGCCTGGATGTACCGAAACTCATTTACGGTGAGGGGACTTCCGGCCCGGCCAACACAGGCGCAGCCTTGCCCATGCCGGGGCAGCCCACCCCAGCTCAGCCCCAGGCACAAATGAAAGCCGAACCCGGCTCCAATACGTCGGCAGTCATCGTCTTGCTGAGCGATGGGCAAAGCAACTTCGGCCCGGACGTGGTGAAGATGGCCGGCATCGCGGCCGATCTGGGCGTGCGGGTCTACACCGTCGGGCTGGGCTCGCCCGAAGGTGTGGTGCTCAAAGCCCAAGGCATGTCGATGCGCGTACGGCTGGACGAAGACACATTGAAAAAAGTCGCCGAAGTCACCCAAGCCGAGTACTTCCGCGCCAGCACAGAAAAAGATTTGGTCAAAATTTACAAAAACCTGGGCACCCGGATCGCCTTGCAAAAGCACCAGCAATCCGAGATGACCGCGGCCGTGGCACTGCTAGGCATCGTGATGGTGATACTGGCAGCCTTCCTGAGTTTCAGCCGGCAAGGACGCGTGGTTTAGCGTCGTTCGCACCGGCCAAGGCGCAAAGTGCCCGACTGCATTGATACCAATTTGGTAGCATAATGAAGTATGCGGGTCATTGCGATATCTACTTTACGCGTCTTTTGGGCAAAGCATTCTGACGCACAAACGCCTTTGATGGCCTGGTACGCGCTGGCCAGCAGGTCTCAATGGAAGTCTCCGTCTGACATCAAAGAGGCCTATAGAAATGCAAGCTTTACGGCCAACAACCGCGTGGTGTTCAACATCAAGGGCAATGACTACCGGCTGGTGGTACTGGTGCGCTATGACAAAGGCCTCATATTTGTGAAATTTGTGGGTACGCATGCGCAATACGACAAGATCGATGCATCGACTGTTTAAAGGAGAACTTCATGGAAATTCGTACTATTCACAACAAAAAAGAATATAAAGCTGCGTTGGATGAAATCGAACAACTTTGGTCTGCGCCCTCCAAATCTTCTGAAGCTGATCGTTTGGATGTGCTCAGCCTGCTGGTGGAGCATTACGAAAAAAACCATTTCCCGATTGCTGACCCAGACCCCATTGAATTTATTGAACATGTCATGGAAAGTCGCGGCCTGAGTCGCAAAGATCTTGAGCCCATGATCGGACCGCGTGGCCGTGTTGCAGACATCATGAACAAGACACGGCCATTGACGCTCGAGATGATTCGTCGCCTGGTGGCACAGCTAGATCTGCCTGCAGACGTATTGGTAAAGCCTTATCGTTTACGCGAAGCTTTATGGGCCGCTTGAGGCCACTCACAGTACCTAACTCAACTGTTGCAGCACACCCGCCGTCAGGCTGTACTGGCGCGAGCAACGCGCTGCCAAAGCAGCGTCGTGCGTCACCACCACAAAGGCGGTGCCGTGTTTTTTGGACAGCTCCAGCATGAGGTCGAACACACCGTTGGCGGTGCTGCGGTCCAGGTTGCCGGTGGGCTCGTCGGCCAGCACGCAATCGGGCCGCGTCACCAGCGCACGGGCCATCGCCACACGCTGACGCTCTCCGCCAGACAGCTCAGACGGCCGGTGGTGCAAGCGCTCTTGCAAACCCACGGCCTTGAGCATGTTGGCTGCTGTCACCGCGGCTTGACGCCGGTCTTGCCGGCGTATCCACAGCGGCATGGCCACGTTGTCCAGCGCGCTGAACTCGGGCAGCAAATGGTGAAACTGGTAGACAAAGCCCAAATGCTTGTTGCGCATGCGGCCCTGCGCTGCGGCCGACAGGCGCGACATGTCCTGCCCGAACAAAGTCACCTGGCCGCTGCTGGGCAAGTCCAGCCCGCCCATCAGGTGCAGCAGCGTGCTTTTGCCTGAACCCGAAGCCCCCACAATAGCCATCGTCTGGCCCTTGTGCACACGCAAATCGACGCCGCGCAGCACGTTCACGTCCAGCGGGCCTTCGTGAAAACGTTTGGTCAGCGCCTGCGCGTGCATCACCACTTCGCCGTCGATGGTGTAGGTTTTATTCATAACGCAGCGCCTCGGCGGGGTTGACGCGGCTGGCGCGCCAGCTCGGATACAGCGTCGCTAAAAAAGCCAGCACCAGCGAGATCACCACAATCGGCATGATGTCGGCGTACTGCGGCTCGCTGGGCATGCGGCTGATGAGGTAAATGTCTCTGGGCAAAAAGCTGGCATTGAGCAAACGCTCCAGCGCCGGCACGATAACGTCAATGTTAAAAGCCACGCCCAGTCCCAGCGCCAGCCCCGACAAGGTGCCTATCACCCCCACCATCGCCCCCTGCACCATGAACACCCCCATGATGCTTGCCGGGCTGGCGCCCAGGGTGCGCAAAATCGCAATGTCGGCGCGCTTGTCAGTGACCGTCATCACCAAAGTGCTGACCAGGTTGAACGCGGCCACCGCCACGATCAGCGTGAGGATGATGAACATCATGCGTTTTTCAAGCTGCACGGCGGCAAACCAGGTGCGGTTTTGCCGCGTCCAGTCACGCACCAGCAAATCCCCCGACAGCGAAGACACCAGCTGCGTGGCCACCTCGCGCGCCCGGTGCAGGTTTTGCAGCTTCACCCGTATGCCCGTGGGCCCCTCGAGCCGGAAGATGCGCCCCGCGTCGTCCTGGTGCATCAACACCAGCGCCGAGTCGAACTCAAAGTGGCCCGAATCAAAGGTGCCCACCACCGTCATCTGCTTGAGCCTGGGCACCACACCGGCCGGCGTGACCTGCCCGCTGGGCGCGATCAAGGTGACCGTGTCGCCGGTGCGCACGCCCATGGCCCGCGCCAGCTCGCCACCCAGCACCACGCCAAACTCGCCACTGAGCAGCTTGGGGAACACGCTGTCTTTGAGCTGCGCGGCCAGCTCGGTGACATTGCCCTCCAGCGCCGGGTCTATGCCGCGCACCAGCACGCCCTTCATGTCTTCGCCCCGCGCCAGCAGCGCCTGCGCCGCAATGAAAGGCGCCGCGCCCACCACCTGCGGGTTTTGCCGCACCTCGGCCAGCGTCTGCGCCAGGTCAGGCAGCGCAGCGCCACCAGGGGCAAACACCTCAATGTGCGAGATCACGCTCAGCATGCGGTCACGCACTTCCTTTTGAAAGCCGTTCATCACACTCAGCACAATGATCAGCGCCGCCACCCCCAGCGCAATGCCCAACATGGACACGCCAGAGATAAACGAAATAAAGCCATTGCGCCGCGAGGCCCGGCCCGCCCGCGTGTAACGCCAGCCCAGAATCAGCTCGTAGGGAATCTGCATGGCTGGCATTGTGGCATTGCGGGGTAAAAGCCGGTTTGGGCTATGGATGGCATGCGGATCGTTGAATAGGCGTTCATTCGAATGGCCCAACTGATTGCCATTAACATGAAGCATGTCACCCCACTTGCCGCCCGCACTACCGCTGCCCTTAGCCTTTGCGGCCGAACGCCGCGACCTGGCCACGCCGAGTGGATCGCTCAGCCTGTACCGGGCCGGGCCTGACGATGCGGGCGGGGGCGCAGACAACAGCCCGTCATTGCCACCCTTGCTTTTGCTGCACAGCGTCAACGCGTCTGCATCGGCGGCCGAAATGGCGCCCCTGTTGGCCCATTACCGTCAAAAGCGGGTGGTGTATGCGCTGGAGTTACCGGGTTTCGGCTTCTCAGATCGCAGTGACCGGCCCTACACCGTGCGCCTGATGACCGACGCCCTGCAGTTGGCCTTGACGGCCATTCAGGCGGAGTCGGGTGGCGTCGCCGCCGACGTGCTGGCAGTGTCCCTGTCGTGCGAATTTGCGGCCCGAGCCAGTTGTGAAACGCCGCAGCTGATCCGGCGCCTGGCCATGGTCAGCCCCACCGGGTTCAGCGGCAAAAAGCGGCGTTACGGGCAGGCGGGTGCGGGCATTGGTCCGCCCTGGCTGCTGCGGCTGCTGCGTTGGCCGCGCTGGTCCGAGGGGGTGTTCCGCACGCTGACCCTGCCGGCCGTGATCCGCTATTTTCTGGTGCGAACCTGGGGCTCAGACGCGATTGACGAAGCCTTGTGGCGTTACGCCATACTGACGACGCGGCAACCGGGAGCCCGCTTCGCGCCCCTGTATTTCGTGTCAGCGCAATTGTTCAGCGCTGACGTCAACAGCCTGTATGAAGCCATGACCGGCCCCGTCTGGGTGTCGATGGCCACGCGCGGCGACTTCACCGACTACCAGGGCCGCACGACGGTGGCCAAACGCAGCAACTGGCAGTTTTATGCCATCGATGGCGGCGCGTTACCCTACTTTGAAGACCTGCCGGCCTTTACCCGCCAGCTCGACCCGTTCTGGGCTTGAGGCCGATCTGCATGAGTTGCTTTGTGGCGCTTATCGTTGCGCCTTAGGTCTTGCAGGGTGTACCCCGCATGAATCGGTCCGCAGTGCGGCCATGAATACCGTTTCAAATGGCCATTTCGTAAGCCAACGCCAGCGCCCCGCCGGCAATCCCGACGTGCCGGACAATACCGACTCATGCAAACTACGCCCGCCCCCACTCACTTGCTGCTGCCTTTTGCAGCCAGCGCCGACGACGACTGGTTGCGCGCCATGCAGGCCGTGCCCGCCGAGCAGACGCGGCATGTGGCGCGGCTGTTGCAGGGCATGCGGCCCCTGTCGGCTGACGATGCGGGCGCGAACTCACTCTCGCCCCCGCATGAGCTGGCGCTGGCGCGGCTTGAAGGTTTAGCAGGGGATGGATTACAAGACGGCTTGATTCCCTGGGCGGCCTGGGAGCGCGCGCAAAGTGGCGACTCTGCCAGCAGCACCGAAGCCTGGGCCTGGGTGACGCCTTGCCACTGGGCCATGGGCCGCGAGCACGCCACGCTGACCGACCCTGAGGCGCTCGGTTTGACTGAAGCCGACTCACGCGCGCTGATGGCGGCGATGCAGCTTTACTTCAATGAGGACGGCATCACGCTGCATTACGCCGCGCCGCAGCGCTGGCTGGCGGCGGGCGAGCTGTTTCGCGGGCTGCCCACGGCGTCGATGGACCGGGCGCTGGGCCGCAGCGTAGACCCCTGGCTGCCGGCCAGCACGCACACGGGTTCATCTGCAGCGGGCAAAAAGCTGCGACGCCTGCAAAACGAAATGCAGATGCTGATGTACACGCACCCTGTCAATGAGGCACGGAGCGCTCAGCGCTTGTTGCCAGTCAATTCAATTTGGTTCAGCGGCACCGGGGATTTGCCGGCAGGCTTCAAGCCCCACAACACCGCGCCGCAGGTGCATGCCCCGCGCATGCTGGCCAATGCGGCGCTGCGTGGTGACTGGCAGGCTTATGCGCAAGGCTGGGCCGCCGTGGATGCGCTGGCGCATTCCATGTTGCTGCGGCAAGATGCCGGCGAGGCGCTGCAACTCACGCTGTGCGGCGAGCGCCGGGCACAAACTTTTGAAAGTATTCCGGTAAGTTGGCTGAGCCGCCTGACCAGACTGTTTCCACCTAAGCCCCTGCAGGGCTATTTAGAGAACTTATGAAAATCACCGTCAGAGACGCGCCTCCGCGCAGTGTTTGGGCCTTGCAGCAAGCCGGTGTGCACCCGCTGCTGGCGCAGTTGTTTGCCGCGCGCGGCGTGCTGAGCGCTGACGAGCTGGACGACGGCCTGGCGCGTTTGCTGCCGCCTTCGGCTTTGCATGGCGCGCACGCAGCCGCCGTGTTGCTGGCCGATGCCATGGCGGCGGGGCGCAAGATCTGCATCGTGGCCGACTACGACTGCGACGGCGCCACGGCCTGCGCAGTGGGCATGCGCGGCCTCAGGCTGCTGGGTGCGCCGCTGAACTTTGCGGCCGTGACTTACCTGGTGCCCGATCGCGTGGTCGATGGCTACGGGCTGACGGCCAGCATTGCAGAACGCGTGAAAGCCGCCGGCGCTGACTTGCTGGTGACGGTGGACAACGGCATTGCCAGCCTGGAGGGCGTGGCGCGTGCCAAGGCGCTGGGCATGCAGGTGCTGGTGACTGACCACCACTTGCCGGCCGTGCTGGCGGGCGCCATTGTGCTGCCCGATGCTGATGTGATCGTCAACCCGAACCAGCCGGCTTGCAGCTTTGAAAGCAAGGCGCTGGCCGGTGTGGGCGTGATGTTTTATGTGCTGCTGGCGCTGCGCGCAGAGCTGCGCCAGCGTGGCGTGTTTGACGCGGCCAGCCAACCTAAGTTAGACGCGCTGCTGCCGCTGGTAGCGCTGGGCACGGTGGCCGACGTGGCCAAGCTGGATGCCAACAACCGCCGCCTGGTGTCGCAGGGGCTCAAGCGCATACGCGCCGGTGGGGCGCAGGCCGGGCTAGCGGCTTTGTTTGTGGCCGCTGCGCGCCAAGCCAATGTGGCCACGGCATTTGACTTTGGCTTTGCCCTGGGCCCGCGCATCAACGCGGCGGGGCGCCTGTCAGACATGACGCTGGGCATTGAATGCCTGCTGACCGATGACCCCGGACGCGGCGAAGAACTCGCCCGCACGCTGGATGGCATCAACCGCGAGCGGCGCACCATTGAAGCCGATATGCGCGAGCAGGCCGAGCTGGCCGCCGACGCGATGATTGACGAAGACGAAGAGCCACCGCCGGCGGTGGCGATTTTTGACCCGGATTTTCATGAAGGCGTGGTGGGCATCGTGGCCTCACGCATCAAAGAAAAACTACACCGGCCGGCCTTTGTGTTTGCGGCCAGCAGCGCGCCGGGCAAAGAGCACGAGCTCAAGGGCTCGGGCCGCTCCATACCCGGCTTTCATTTGCGCGACGCGCTGGACCTGGTGGCCAAGCGACACCCGGGCGTGTTGCTGCGCTTTGGCGGCCATGCCATGGCGGCCGGCTGCACGGTGGCCGAGGAGCACTTTGACACCTTTGAACAAGCGCTGCAGCAAGTGGCCCACGAATGGCTGGATGCAGCGACCCTGACGCGCCGCCTGGCCACCGACGGCCCGCTGGCCCCAGAGTACCGCCGCATTGACGTGGTGGACACGCTGCACAAAGAGGTGTGGGGCCAGGGCTTTGCCGCGCCCACTTTCAGCGAGGAAGTGGAAGTGGTGTCGCAGCGGCTGGTGGGTGAAAAACACTTAGCCCTCAAGCTCAAACACCAGGGCCAACCGGTAGACGGCATCTGGTTTGGCCGCACCGAGTCACTGCCGGCCAGGGTGCGGCTGGCCTTCAGGCTGGACGCCGACGAATGGCAGGGCGTGCGGCGCGTGCGCTTTCTGGTGGAAGCCGCGGAGCTTTAAAACCCAGGGGATGGATTCCTGCCTGCGCAGGAATGACGGACTTTTAGTTTCGTCATCCTCGCGAATGCGGGGATCCATGACCGCTTTGGTACCTTGCTTGGGCATCGGGCCTAAAATGGCTTTGTGAGCCCCCAAAACATTCTCAACGCAGACCTGCACTGCCACTCGGTCGTCTCTGACGGCACCCTGACCCCGGAAGCCCTGGCCGAGCGCGCCCAAGTTAACGGCGTGGAGTTGTGGGCCCTGACGGACCATGACGAAATCGGCGGCCAGCAGCGCGCTGCCGCTGCCGCCAAAGCCCGTGGAATGCATTACCTGACTGGCACTGAAATTTCCGTGACCTTTGCCGGCGTGACGGTGCACATCGTCGGGCTGGGTTTTGACGCCGACAACGCCGAGCTGCGCCAGGGCCTGCACAACACCCGCAACGGCCGGCGCGAACGCGCGCAAGAAATGTCGGACGGCTTGGCCAAGGTGGGTATTTATGGCGCTTACGAAGGCGCGCTGAAGTTTGTCGGCAACCCCGAACTCATCTCGCGCACGCACTTTGCGCGCTTTCTGGTTGAGACCGGAGTGTGCAAAGAAACGGCAGACGTCTTTCGCAAATACCTCACCGAAGGCAAGCCCGGCTTTGTGCCGCACCGCTGGGCCACGCTGCAAAACGCAGTGGGCTGGATCACCCGGGCGCATGGCGTGGCGGTGATTGCGCACCCGGCGCGCTACAAGTTCACGCCCAATGAAGAGTACGCGCTGTTCACCGAGTTCAAAAACCACGGCGGCCAGGCGGTCGAAGTGGTGACCGGCAGCCACAGCGCGCAAGAGTATGTGAAGTACGCTGAGACGGCCATGGAGTTTGGCCTGGCGGCTTCGCGCGGCAGCGACTTTCACAGCCCTGATGAGAGCCACACCGACCTGGGCACCCTGCCCTTTTTGCCTGGCACGCTCAAGCCCGTGTGGGAACTCTTGGCAGACCGCATCCAGTGAGGATGGCACCGGACAAACCGCTGGTGCTGGCGGGCATTGCGCTGGTGGTGACCGCCATGGCCTGCTTTGCCAGCCTGGACACCACAGCCAAACTGATCAGCGCCAGCGTGCCTCTGCTGATGGCCATTTGGTTTCGTTACTGCTTTCAGGCCGTCGCCACCACGCTGGTCGTGCTCCCGCAGCGCGGTCTGGCGGTGCTCAAGACAAAGCACCCGAAGTTTCAGCTCTTACGCGGCTTGCTGCTGCTGACCAGCAGCTTTTTTGCGTTTGGCAGCCTCCAATACCTGCCGGTGGCTGATTTCACGGCCATCTGCTCGCTGGTGCCGCTGATCATCACGCTGCTGGCGGGGCGCATGCTGGGCGAGCGGGTTTCGCGCTTGCGCTGGGTGCTGGTGCTGGGTGCTTTTGCCGGGGCGATGGTCATCATCCGCCCGGGCGGCGCTAACTTTATCTGGCCCATGCTGCTGCCGCTGGGAGCGGTGGTCAGCTACTCCTGGTTTCAATTGCTCACCAGCCGCATGGTCAAGACAGAAAACCTTTTGACCATGCACCTCTACACCGGCTGGGTGGGCACACTGGTGGTGTCAGTGATGCTGCCTTTTGTATGGGTACAACCGACCGCTATCCAATTAGGCCAGCTCTTGCTGATGGGCATGCTGGGAACGGTGGGCCACTTTTTTTTGATCCTGGCTTATGCCCGCTCTCCGGCCTCTACGCTCACCCCGTATCTGTATGCGCAGATTGGTTTTGCCATGGTCGGCGGCTGGCTGGTTTTCGGGCAAGTGCCTGACGACTGGGCGCTGGTCGGTATTGGTATGATTGCCGTGTGCGGCGTGGCAGGCGCCTTGCTGACAGGCCATGAAAGCCGGGCGCTGCGCGATCTGCCGGTGCGAGCGCTGGAAACCTGATTGAGCTCACCCCGTTTGCAACGGACATGGCCCAGTTTTTTGAAGTGCATCCCGACAACCCGCAAGCACGCCTGCTCAAGCAAGCGGTTGCCTTGCTGGCCGGTGGTGCCGTGGCGGCGGTGCCCACAGATTCGAGCTACGCGCTGGTCTGCCACTTGGACGACAAGGCGGCGGCCGACACATTGCGGCGTATTCGCGGTGTGGACGATAAGCACCCGCTGACGCTGCTGTGCCGCGACCTGAGCGAGTTGGCCAACTATGCGCGCGTAGACAACAAGCAGTTCAGGCTGCTCAAGGCGGCCACGCCCGGGCCTTACACCTTTATTCTGGAAGCCAGCAAAGAAGTGCCGCGCCGCCTGAGTCACCCTTCGCGCAAGACCATCGGCCTGCGCGTGCCTGCGCACAAAACCTTGCAGGCGCTGCTGGAGATGCACGGCGCGCCGTTGCTGGCCACCACCTTGATACCGCCAGGCGAGACCGAGCCGCTCAATGACGCGCAAGACATACGCCGGCTGTTTGAGCATGTGCTGGCGGCGGTGATTGATGCGGGCGCCTGCCCCATGCAAGCCACCACAGTGATTGACCTGACGGCCATGGGCACGGGCGGCGATGCCGTGGTGCTGCGCCAGGGCCGCGGGGACGCGGCGGTGCTGGGGCTGTGAGGCGGGCTCCAGCGCTTGCGTCTGAGACAATCCGGCCATGGACTTCAACAACCTGATTCAAACGATTGCCATTTACGCGCTGCCGGTGATCTTTGCCATCACGGTGCACGAGGCCGCCCACGGTTATGTGGCCCGCTACTTTGGCGACAACACGGCCTGGGTGCTGGGGCGCGTCACGCTCAACCCGATCAAGCACATTGACCTGGTGGGCACCATCCTCATGCCGGTGCTGCTGTATGTGGCGACGTCGGGTACCTTTTTATTTGGTTACGCCAAGCCGGTGCCGGTCAGGTTTGGCAACTTGCGCCGGCCCAAGCAACACATGGTGTGGGTGGCGCTGGCCGGCCCGGGCGCCAACTTTTTGCAAGCGCTGATGTGGGGCGTGTTGTTGTACCTGGTCAATGGCGCCGGCGTGACCGAGCGCTTTGTGCTGGAGATGTGCCGCGCCGGCATGCTGGTGAACGTGGTGATGTTTGTCTTTAACCTGTTTCCACTGCCGCCGCTGGACGGTGGGCGCATTCTGGTGGGCCTGCTGCCCTGGCGGCAGGCGCAGCTGGTCTCGCGTGTCGAGCCCTGGGGCTTTTTCATTGTGATGGCGCTGGTGCTGACCGGCGTGGTCAACTCTTTGTGGATGAGCCCGCTGATGGGTCTGACCTTCAGCGCGTTGAAAACACTTTTGTCACCGCTGGCCTTGCTTCTGTAGGCTGCGGCGCAGCTTCTTAAACTGATTATTTTTTACACCCCTGAACTCCCATGAGCGAACTGCGCGTACTGACCGGCATCACCACTTCGGGCACGCCCCATCTGGGCAACTACGTGGGCGCAGTGCGCCCGGCAGTGCGCGCCAGTCTGGCGCCCGGCGTGCAGAGCTTTTACTTTCTGGCCGACTACCACGCGCTCATCAAAGTGGGTGAGCCTGAGCGCATACAGCAGTCCACGCTGGAAATTGCCGCCACCTGGCTGGCCGCCGGTCTGGACCCGGAGCGCGTGACCTTTTACCGCCAGTCTGATATTCCTGAGATTCCCGAGCTGACCTGGCTGCTGACCTGCGTGACAGGCAAAGGCTTGCTCAACCGCGCCCACGCTTACAAGGCCTCGGTCGATAAAAACACCGCAGCAGGCCAGGACCCGGACGCCGACGTCACGGCGGGCCTCTTCATGTACCCGGTGCTGATGGCGGCAGATATTTTGATGTTCAAGGCCCACCAGGTGCCGGTGGGGCGCGACCAGATCCAGCACATTGAAATGGCGCGAGACATTGCCCAGAGCTTTAACCACCTGTATGGCGAGCAACTGGTGCTGCCCGAAGCGCTGATCGAGGCCTCTGTGGCCACCTTGCCCGGGCTGGACGGCCGCAAGATGAGCAAAAGCTACGACAACACGATTGCGCTGTTTGCGCCGCGCGAGCATTTGCGCAAGCAAATCGCCGGCATCGTCACCGACTCGCGCGCACCGGGTGAAGCCAAAAGCTGCGAAGGCTCGGCGCTGTTTGACATTTACCAGGCCTTTGCCAGCGAAGCGGAAACCGCCGCCTTGCGCCAGGCCTTTGCCGACGGCATTGCCTGGGGAGACGCTAAACAAATGCTGTTTGAGCGCATTGACCGCGAAGTCGCGCCCATGCGCGAAAGCTACCTGGCATTCATGAGCAACCCGGGCCAACTTGAAGACATCTTGCA